>JBGTEC010000098.1:0-7878 GCA_041747995.1 Wenzhouxiangella sp. | reverse complement strand
CAACCATCTGGATGCCGAATCGGTGGCCTGGCTGGAGCGCTTCCTCGACAACTTCCCCGGCACCGTCATGGCCGTGACCCATGACCGCTACTTTCTGGACAACGTCGCCGGCTGGATCCTGGAAATGGATCGGGGCCGCGGCATTCCGTTCGAGGGCAATTATTCATCCTGGCTCGAACAAAAGGAACAGCGCCTGGGCATTGAGGAAAAACAGGAAGATGCCCGCCAGAAGACCATCAAGTCAGAGCTTGAATGGGTCCGCTCCAACCCGAAGGGACGCCAGGCCAAAAGCAAGGCGCGTCTGAAGCAATTCGAAGAGCTCAACTCGAAGGAATTCCAGGCGCGCAACGAAACCCGCCAGATCTACATTCCGCCCGGCCCCCGCCTCGGCGGCAACGTCATCGAGGCCGACGGCGTCAGCAAGGGCTTCGGCAATGACTTGCTGATCGAGGATCTGAGCTTCAAGATTCCGCCGGGCGCGATCGTCGGCATCATCGGCGGCAATGGCGCCGGCAAGACCACCCTGTTCAAGATCATTGCCGGAACAGAGCAACCCGATAAGGGCAGCGTCAAGGTCGGTGAAACCGTGCAGCTGGCTTACGTCGACCAACGTCGTGACAGCCTGGACGACGATCGTCAGGTTTGGGACGAGATTTCCGATGGCGCCGAGGAGATCGTTGTCGGCAACTATCGAATTGCCGCGCGCGCTTACGCCAGCCGCTTCAACTTCAAGGGCTCGGAACAGCAAAAGCGGGTCGGGCAATTATCCGGCGGCGAGCGCAACCGGGTGCACCTGGCCAAGGTTCTCAAGAGCGGTGGCAATGTATTGATGCTCGATGAGCCGACCAACGACCTGGATGTCGAAACCCTGCGCGCGCTGGAAGAAGGACTGCTGGCATTTCCCGGGTGTGCGCTGGTGATCTCGCATGACCGCTGGTTTCTCGACCGCATCGCCACCCATGTACTTGCTTTCGAGGGCGACTCACACGTGGAATGGTTTGAAGGCAACTTTTCGGACTACGAGAAGGATCTCAAACGCCGCCGCGGCGACCAGGCTGGCCCGAGGCGTCTCAAATACAAGAAATTGAAGTAGGCGATCCGACCAGGCAGACGCGCCGGATTGAACTGATCTGATTGCTGACCCTCTAACCGAACTGATCTTTACTTCAAGGGAGCCTAAAAACCCATGTATAAAACCATTCCTTTGCTTGTCGGTGTCCTTTTACTTGCCGCTTGTCAGTCCGAGCCCGCTCCGGAACCCGAGCCCACGGTTGAAACCGCGCCGCCTGCCGAGCGTGCCAGCGAACGGCGAGTCGTTCGTGAACGCTCACAGCCAGCGCAAGAGGAACCGCTGCCAAGCCTGACCGATCCGGCACGAGAGCTGCCGCGCTTCCAGGGTGAACTGGACCGCGACGGTTATGGCCTGAGCATGCTCGTTGATGGCTCCAGCCCTGAGGCGTTCAGGCAAAGCCTTGCGTTGATCGCCAGCGACAGCTCAGTCAGCCAGTACCAAAACCTCAATTCCTCGATTCAGTACTTGCGCACTTACAGCCTGGGCACACCGGATCTGACCAGCTTCTACAAGACGCTGGATAACCTGAGTGGCGAGGAAATCATCCAGCGCGCCCAGGACGAGCGACAGAGCCGGCGCGGACGACGGTAGGCTTAAAATCCTGAGCCCGCTTAAGCGCCGCTATGGCCGAAACGGGCGCGGATTCCAGGCCAGTTTTTCCCGTGCGGGCATGTCGTCAACGACCAGATCCAGACGCTGACGCTCAATCATGACGGGCCGGATGTCACGCATCCGGCCCAGCATGTGCGCGAACCTGAGCACGGTTTTGAGCACGATGGCCGGCACCGGTACCGGGCGAACCTTTTGCCCGCGCGCACTGGCAATTCGCTTGAGCATGGCGCGGTAGTCCACCGTCTCGCCACCGCCGAGCACCCAGGTGCCCGAGGCCTGACGGCCTGCTGCCAGGCAGTGAACAATCAGCCGGGCCAGGTCATCCGCATGGACAGGCTGGCGCAGCCCCCGACCACAGTACGGCACAATCTGCGAACGGCTGATCAGAACAGCGATTCGCTCGACGTTGCGATTGCGACTGTTTCCATAAATCATGGCCGGCTTGAGCAGGGTCAAATCGATTTCGCATGTCCGACAGGCCTCGGTCAGCAACTCCTCGTTTTCGGCCAGCTCAGCCATCAGTGCCCGCTCTGCCGGGTCACTGGAGCTCATCTTGAACAGCGTACTGGCAGAACTCAACGCGATCACGCGTCCGATGCGCCCACCGGCCCTGACCTGGTCAAGCGCATGACGAAGCGGCCCCAGGCTGATCAGCACATTGGATTCGACATCGGCCGGCCTTTGATCCAGATCATGCTGGATCCAGATGACATGTTCGTCCGGCTGAATGGGCTGTTGGCGCGAAACCGCCATCAACAACGCACCCTTCCCGGCCAGACGGTCGATCAGGAAAGCGCCAACGGGTCCGCTGCCCCCAAGCAGCAGCACCGGTGCGCCCGCCACTACCGGCGCCACAATGCACCCGGAATCATCAATACCGCGTGGGTCCAGATACCCAGCCACCAGATTGGCCTGCTCCAGACAGGCCAGCGGTCACGGCAGTGCTTGTTCAGGTAACGCCAGAGACCACGGTGCTTGTCCAACATCACCCGAACAGGCCGCTGCCGCGAGGAAACGCCGCCGGCATGCGATACGGCGACCGAGGGTACCAGCCGAACAGTCCAGCCGGCCTGATTCAAACGGGCCATCAGATCCAGGTCTTCGAAGTGCATGGGAAAGCCCGGGTCGAATCCTTTCAGCGCACGAAACACGTCGGCTCGCAACAGCATGCATGCCCCGGATACTGCTTCCACATCGACCGATTCAATGGGTGCCGGCATGTGGGTGAGGTCGACGCCTGAGCCCAAACGGAATCGAAACACTTCGTTGAGCACGCGTCGGGGCCCGGGTAGTTGTCGACGGCTACCACGCTGCTCGTTTCCGCTCATGTCGAAGATACGACCGGACACGAGCGCGGCGTCGGGATACTCGTCCAGCTCTGCGACCAGGTTTGCCAGGCCGTTCGGAACCAGCAGGCAATCGGGATTGATGACCAGCAGAAACTCGGTGGTGACACGATCGGCAGCGCGATTGACGCCTCGACCAAAACCAAGATTCTCGTTGGCCTTGAGCACCTCGAGGCCGGGCATGCTGGTCAGCTCCTCGACACTGCCGTCGCTTGATGCGTTGTCGAGCACGATGACCTGAGGATACTTCGCCCCCCGTCCCTTGAGTGCACGCACGCAGCGCGCCAGCCACGGCCCGGAGTTGTAGTTGATGATCACCGCTGTGACCCGTGACAGTGCCTTTGCCCGATCAATCGGGTCCGGGACTTGGGGCTCGACAACGACAGCCATTAGTCGGCTTCCCCAAGTCGGGCTCGTAACGCGGCGATCTCGGCGTCGCGCTCGGCCAGCAACTCGCCGGCCCGGATATGCTTCCTGATTTCATCGTTGTAATGCTGATAAACCGATTCGGACCTGTCACCGAACATGGAGGCCGCTGCCCCGCTCGGCAAATGCTCATGCGCAGCCGCAGCAGCCGCCAGAAAGTACAGGGGCGGATGCATTGGCTGTGTGTCGGCATGCAACTGGTCGGCGTCCGCGGTAAGCCACTGAGCATCCCCGGTCTGGTCCAGCGCCCAGATGACCGAAACGAACATCAGCTTCTGTCCATACAGTCGAAAAGCGGGAAAGTGACGCTGCAGCAAGGCTTCCAGTTCATCTCGATACAGCTCACGAACATGGAACGGATTGTCGTAACCAGTTTCGTCGCTGTAGGTTTTCTTGTCGGGTGAAGATAAAAGCAAAACACCATCCGGGACCAGTACCCGACGAAACTCGGCCAGCAATGCATCCTGTTCGGCCAGGTGTTCCAGCGTTTCGAACGACACCACCATGTCAACCGAATCGTCGGCCAGCGGAAGCCGGGTACAGTCGGCCTGCTCGAAAGTCAGATTGGTGGCCTGGTATTTCTGCCTGGCATGGGTAATGGCTTTGGGGTCGATATCCACACCAACCACGCTACTCGCATGCCGACTCAGAACGTAACTGCCATAGCCTTCACCACAAGCAGCATCCAGCACCCGCCTCCCATTCGCCAGTTGCGCCGCCCATGCATAACGATGCCAGTGCTCGTAAGCAATTTCACGCACACATTCGGGCGTAAAGCGCTCGCCAGTGAATTCAAGTTCAGGTGAATCGGACATGAACAAGCCAGGACGTTGAAGAGTGGAGGCAGTTTACCATTGGGGATCAAGGTGCAAGGCTCAAGGTGCAAGGCTCAAGGCTCAAGGCTCAAGGAACACCGCTACCGCCTGATTGTCATCCCGGCCGGAGCGAAGCGGAGAGCCGGGATCTTGCGTGCGTCGGGCTGGGGAGATCCCGGATCAGGTCCGGGATGACAAATTGCACGAGGTGAGTTTCTGTCCGTCTCCCGCTCACCTTTCACCTTTCACCTTTCACCTTTCCCCCGCCCCACCACCGCACAATCGCTTCCCGCCGCCCCGCCATCGGGTCCGCCTGGATGAACGCTTGCACTCTTTGCAGATAATCCGGATGACGCGACAGCAAAGTCTCCATCGCCTTGCCGCCCGGCGCCAGTCCCAACGGCCCAAAGCTGGCATTGCCTTCATGCGCCACATAAGCGCTGTCGCACAACACATGACGCCAGCCGGACTTGATGGCGCGCATGCACCAGTCGTTCTCCTCGCCGTAGCCGCGTCCGAAGGCCTGCTCGTCAAAGACGCCGATTTCATCGAGGCAGGCTCGGCGGAAATACATGCAGAAACCGACCCCAGTAGGTACTTCCGGATAGACTGGCGCCCCGGACTGGCGACAAGCCTGCGCCCAGCGCTCCGCGTCATCCGGCCAGGGATTGGGCTGACAGAACTTTGGAATGGAAGCAATCTCGCCGTTGTTTGTCAAAGGCGTTATCGAGGCGATACGGGGATCGGTCGCAGCGCAGGCCTCGATGGCCTCCAGCCAGCCCGCGGTGACCTGAGTGTCGGAGTTGAGCAGGATGACATCCTCCTGGCCAGTCACGCAAAAACCCAGGTTCGCTGTGCCGGTAAAACCCAGGTTGGTGTCGTTGCCGATTCGTATCCAATCGGCCGGCAGTTCCGACATCAATACCTGGATATCCGGACTGGTCGATGCATCATCGATGACGATGACCGGCTGAGACGGCGCCAAAGAGGCCAGTGCGGCAAGACAGCGCCGGGTCGCTTCAGGTGCGTTATGCACCGGCACGACAACCGCCGTCATCCCTGCCGCCATCGGTGCTCGAGACGAACCAGGCCCAATTCCCGGCTTCGTCCGGTAACGGTAAACGAGACTTCGGCAGTATCGTGGACTCTCAAGCCTTCGGGATCCATGGCATGGCCGCGCACGACGTAGCCTCCCGGCAGCAGGCTCAGGGCAGGAAAGCTGATGCCACCGCGATATTTTCCGTCACTCAGGCTGGTCAGAACGACCTCGTCATGGTCATTGGCAACGCCGTATACCGGGGTTCCGTCGGCACGAATGATACCCATCAGAATGACGGGGCAGCGGCCATCGGGAGAGCGCAGACGAAAGGAAACATTCAGGTCATCACCCATGGCGATCTGCGGCTCACCAGCGCCGGAGTTTTCGATGCGAAGCGCGTCAACACCGTAAAGCGAGGCGCTGGCATGGCCCTGGCTGCGCGAGGCGTCCTCGGCGCTGCGCCGTTCGTGCCAGGCCAGGTAGGACTGGGTGACATCGAAGACGTCGCCCTGGGCGCGTGCCCGGCCGCCTTCCAGCCACAAGGCCTGCTGACACAGCTTCTGGACCTGGTACATGTTGTGCGAGACCATCAGCAGGGTGCCTCCCTGCTCCAGATAGTTTTCGATCCAGCGAATGCACTTTTTCTGAAACGATTCGTCACCGACGGCCAGCACCTCGTCCGTAATCAGAAGATCCGGCCGGACGGAGGCGACTACCGCGAAACCGAGCCGAACCACCATGCCTGATGAATAGTGCTTGACTGGATCGTGGATCGACTTACCGATATCGGCAAAAGCCAGGATATCATCGAGCTTTTCTGCGATGCGTTGCCGACTCAGGCCAAGAAAAGCGGCGTTCATGTGCAGATTTTCAAGCCCGGTATACTCAGGATCAAAACCTGCCCCAAGCTCAAGCAAGGCAGCCGTGGTCCCTTGACGCGTGATTCGACCGCCGCTTGGCGCCAGGACGCCGGTGATGACCTTCAGCAGCGTCGATTTGCCAGCGCCATTGGCGCCGATGATGCCCATCGACTGGCCCGGACGGATCTCAAAATTGATGTCACGAACGATGGATGTCCCGCCCGTGTACCGGCCGGTGGTCAGAATCTGCCAGAACGCGCGCATCCGCTGGCCGGACTTGACAGTATGCGGATAAGTCTTGGCCACGCCCTCCAGCCTGAGCAGCGTATCGCTCACAGGAAGTCCTCGAAGTTGGGGCTCAAGCGACGAAACAGCCGCGCACCCAGCCACAAGGTCAAGAGGGCGCCAGCCAATATGATAAGAAAAGTCAGGTCCGGCAGCCATTTGCCCAGGAACAGGCCGGCCCGAATCTCCTCCATCCACCAGGCCATGGGGTTGTACCTGAGCCAGCGCGCCATGCCTTCCGGCAGTAGCTGCGGCGCATAAAGGATGGGCGTCATGAAGAACCAGAACATGATCAGCGTCGGCAGGATCTGCTCAAGATCGCGCACGAACACCTGGAGGGCGGATAGCATCAGGCCGAGCCCAAGAGCAAAGATATACAAGGTCGCCATGACCAGCAGGACGTAGGGCAGTCCATACCAGGTCAAGTCACCGCCCAGCAACTGGATGGCGACCAGCACGACCGCATAGCCGATCAGGTGCAATACAAACACAGCCGACTGGCTGGACAGGACGAGCAATTCCCGGGGCATGGCAACCTTGGAGATCAGCGCCGAATGCTGGAGGATGGACTGGGATCCCTTGAGCAGACTTTCCGAGAATGCGAGCCACGGCCATAAAGCCACCGCCAACCAGGCGACGAACGGCACCTCCAGCCCTTCGGGCACGCGAGCCCGAAAGATCACCCCGAAAACGAAGCCATAGACCGCCAGCAGCATCAGCGGCGTAACGATCAGCCACAGCCAGCCGCTGCTCGAGTTGATCAGGCGATTGCGGATTTCCCGACGGGTCAGGTCAGGAAGCAGACTCCACCAATAGGAAGACACATGCGCCTTTGTTTTAGTCGTCGATCATGGTCCGTCCGACGTCACCCTCGGACACATCTTCGGCCAGCACAACACCGTAGCGGGCAAGCAATGCCGCGACTGCCCCGTCTGCAAACTTGTGCGGTACGTCCTGGATATCGCGCAGCAGGCGTTCGTACGCTACCGTTCGATGCCTTTCGCGCGCGATACTCATTGCGCGCTCACGCGCTTGTTCCCATGTCTGCGACTGTCCTGGATGAACCGCTTCGAGCACCACAAGATGCCAGCCGAACTGGGAGCGAACAGGGGGTGAAAGTTCACCCTGGGTCGTTCGGGCCAACAGGGCTGCAACCTGGGAAACCAGGTTGGCCGGGTCGATCCCCTCGAAAAAACCCTCATTCTCAGCGACCGAAGGATCATCGCTGTATTCAACAGCAACCTGGGAAAAGTCGGCGCCATTGGTGAGCGCTTGGTGGATTTCGATGATTCGCTCCATGGCCTCGATCTCGCTGCGTTGCGAGCCGGCCGCGACCAGGATATGACGGAAGTCGATTGTTTGCGGCGTCTGGAAGCGATCCGGATCGGTCAGGTACAACTCGCGAGCCCTGCTTGAATAATCG
>JBGTEC010000097.1:0-1765 GCA_041747995.1 Wenzhouxiangella sp. | reverse complement strand
GATGAAACTGCGTTTTCGAGCTTTGCATTTTCTCCCTCACAAGCCACCCCACCGGTTTCCGCCATGAAGGAACTAACCACGCGAAAAGCATAACCCCACGCCCAAGACTAGCACACAGTCAAGACATTAGTGCACATTACTAGGACTTGCATAAGTATTGCCATATTCAGCGATGTTCGAGACGCGAACAATGTTTGGACCGTATCGAACGAGCGCTTTCCTCGACCTCGACCTTTTAACCGTCGGGATGCGACCCCGACGACCGACGCGTAGCGAAGCCCGCCGTTAGAACGGCCCCAGGGCAAATATCCGATCGGTCAGCTCCCGCTCGCGTTCGGCAGGCAGCCGTCGGTGGAATGGGCCAGCAGGTAATCCAACGGAATCAGATGAAACAGCGAATTGCGGTAAATTGCGACCAGGTGACGACCATAGTCGGGCAATTCACTGCCCAGCTTGCGCTCAAAGATCGTTCCAGCAACAAAGCGGCCGTCCGACACCTCGATGATGCGAAAGCAGTCGTCCAATGCGGGCAAGGTCTCGGCAGTCATGAATAACGGAAAAACGGCGACAACATGGTTCGCGCCAGTGTAAGGCAATTCGGGAGATATATGGACCCCGCCCCCCAGGCAAGCGGTTTTGAGCCAACCAGAATCAATCCAGCTTCAGGTCACCAATCTCCCGCTTCAGGCGCTTCAGGCTGGCCTCGGTCCAGCCAGCCGGCTCGGTCAGGGCGAACCAGGTGTCGATGTAGTGTTCGGTGGCATAGGCGTGGCCATAGCCGATCGGCGCGACCTCGGCTGCGGCGATGTCGGCGGCCAGCTGCAGGAAGGTGACGACTGGGTACCAGCGCAAGCGATCTGATACGTCCGGGCCGCGCGGGTCGCGCATCCAGGCCGGTTCGCGATAAAACGAACTGGGTTCAAAGAAGGTGATTGGGTCACTGGCATATTGCAGGTAGGCAATTCGCAATGGTCCCCAGGGGGCATCGAAGTTCTCCAGGCCACCGTCCTGATTGGCGAAGCGAATGACCGAGCCATCCCGAAAGCGTGGCAGCCAGGCCGGCGAATCGGCGACTCGATTTCTGCTCGCCCACTGCCAGGTCGGGCTGCGAAATGGCGGGCCACTCCAAAGTGCGCCGTCAATCGGGTCGGCAATCAAATCCCAGATGTCGGCCGCCCGCTCGGAGTTGAGCGCGCCCAGGCTCAAGCCGTGCAGGTACAGCCGGGGCCGCCTGTTGGCGGGCAATCCTCGCCAGTGGTCGTAAACCGTCTCGAACAGGGCACGCGCGGTTTCCTGTCCGGAATCCGGCTGGGCCAACAATGACAGCCAACTGGGCAGGTAGGAATACTGTACTGCGACGCTAGCCACCCGGCCGCTATAGAGATGCTCGATGCTGCGAATCGCACCCGGGTCGACCCAGCCGGTGCCGGTTGGCACCACAACGACCAGCAGCTCACGATCGAAGGCACCAATCCGCTTCATCTCTGCCAGCGCCAGTTGAGCCCTTTGCCAGGGCTCTTCGGCCGAATTGAACCCGACATAGGTCCGCACAGGACGCTGCCAGGGTCCAGGTGTCAGATGCATGATGTCTTCCAGACTCGGCGTCCTGCTGACGAACCGACGACCCTGGCGGCCAAGCTCTGCCCAGTCGAGCAGGGATTCGGCACTGCCGCTGGCGGTCGGATCGGCAGGTGGGCTGACATCAACCTCAACGTAAGCATCGAGCTGCTGAAACGATGCGTCAAAGCTGTTCAGGGCCAGCCTT
>JBGTEC010000096.1:0-12048 GCA_041747995.1 Wenzhouxiangella sp. | reverse complement strand
AAAAAAGGCGCGAAGTGACTGCGTTCAGCACCGAAATCCTGGTCGGGCGCATACCATAGGACGCCGCCGGAACGCAGTTGGCGGACCATGGCACGCAAGTCATCACGCGGGATCATCCGTTCGGCAAAGCGTGCCCGGCCCTGGTTCTGGAAATCGTTCAACATGCGGTTTCTCAGCGGTCGGTAAATACCGCACGCCGGAATCTGCTCGCCAAACAGGCGCGCGCCCAGCTCCAGGCAGGTCACGTGACCGGTGATCAGCAACACACCACTACCGTCCGACCGCGCTGCCGCCAGGTTTTCCAACCCGCACAGCTCACCGTGGCTGGGCGCCAGCGGCGCCTTGTGCTGCCAGGCAACGGCAATCTCAGCCACGCTTTCAGCCAGTTGAATGAAGTGGTTACGCAGCACGCGCTCGCGCTGATCTTCCGGCCAATCGGAGAAACACAGCGCCAGATTGCGCCTGGCAATACCCGCCCGACGCCGCATCGACATCCGCAGAACCGGCCCCAACGGCCGCACCACACACCGCCCCAGACCCAGAGGCAGACGCCCAAGCAACCGAAGCGGCCACAACCCAAACCAGGTCAACAGACGAAACAAAGGATTCATGCCGCCATTATTGCCGATTGGCTGGTTGGCTGGTTGGCTGGTTGGATCCTGTCATCCCGGACTTGATCCGGGATCTCACAAGTCCAGTGCTGACCTCCAAGCCCCAAGCATCGCAGATCCCGGATATTCGCTGACGCGAATTCCGGGATGACATTTTTGGGGTGGATAGTTTGCTTGTTCGCTGGTTGGCTGGTTAAGGGCAGTTGGCTGGTTGGCTCGGTTTACGGTTTACGGTTTACGGTTTACGGTTTCCGTCTTCCGTCTTCCGTCTTCCGTCTTCCATCTTCCGTCTCCCGTCTCCCCCTCTCCTCCTATAAGCTACCCCCATGCTGACCCTCTATCGCCTGCTCGCCTTTCTGCTCAGCCCCTTTGCCCTGTGGCGCCTTCACCGGCCTGCGGCGGGTCGGGATGAGATGCGCGGGCGGCGGCGGGAGCGGCGGGGTCGGGTCGGGTCGGCCGGGGTTGGTCCCGTGTGGTTACACGCGGCCTCGGTCGGTGAGGTCAACGCGATCGAATCGCTGGTCAGGGCGCTGTTGCGGTCCAGACCGGGTCGATCGATTCTGGTCAGCACCTTCACCGTCAGTGGCGCCGCGCGGGTCGAGAGTCTGTTCGGGGAGGAAGTCGAACACCGCTTTGCGCCGATCGACACGCGCGCCAGCGTTCGACGCTGGCTGGCGGCGATCGAACCGGCCATCGCGATCGTGGCGGAAACCGAACTCTGGCCGGAGCTTTACACTCAGGCGGCCGCCAGACAATTGCCCGTGATGCTGGTCAATGCCCGTCTGTCCAGGCGGGGCGTCAAGCGCGCACATCGATTTCGAGGTTTGTTCGCGCGGCCAATGGATGCCATCAGCCTGGCGATCTGTCAGTCCGAGGCCGACGCCGAACGTTTTCAACTGCTCGGCCTGGCTCCAGATCGCACCGCCATCGCTGGCAACCTGAAGTTCGATACCCGCTTGCCGGCGGATATCGGCAAGCAGGCGCGTGAACTACGGGAGCAATGGGGCCATCGACCCGCCTGGGTGGCCGGCAGCACTCGACCTGGCGAGGAAGTCATCGTGCTCGCCGCCCACCAACGGCTGCTGGAAACCCATCCTGACGCCCTGCTTGTACTGGCGCCCCGTCACCCGGATCGGAGCAAAGACGTCCGGCAGTTGATCAAGCAGGCAGGATTAGGCTGCCAGGATATCGGAGAGTCATTGGCGCCGGACACCAAAGTTGTTCTTGTTGATCGACTTGGCCGACTGCTGGCCTGCTACGGCGCAGCCTCGACTGCCTTTGTCGGCGGCAGCCTGGTTGATATCGGCGGTCATAACCTGCTTGAACCGGCCGCATTCGGCAAGGCCGTGATCAGCGGGCCGCATCTTCACCAGCAGGCCGAAATGGCAACCGCCCTCAAGGAGGCCGGCGCACTGGTGACGATAAGCGACGCCGATTCGCTGGCGGCAGAGGTCGCCAGACTCTGGCTGGAGCCTGAACTGGCACTGGAACTGGGGCGAGCCGCCCTGGGAGTGGTTGAAGCGGGTCGCGGCGCGGTGCGCCGCACGCTCAAGCTGCTGGAGCCGTTTCTTCCTGACGCTTCGCTGCCTGCCGAGTCGACGACTCAGTCGACAGCCCAGTCAATTAACGCAAGAGCTGATTGACCCGAACGAGGTCTTCCTCACCCAGTACGCCGGTGGCCTGGCTTAAACGCAACTGGTTGAGAATGAACTGGTGTCGGGCCTGTGAATAGTCGCTCTGGGCCTGGAAGAAGCGCTGCTCGGACTGGAGCACATCAACAATTGTGCGTGTGCCGACCTCATATCCTGCGTTGGTGGCCTCCAGCGCACTTTGGGCCGACACCAGCGCCTGGCGACGGGCTTCAACCTCGCGAATGCCGGCAACAATCGCCCGGAACGCGTTTTCAGTCTGCCGGATAACGGCTCGTTCGGTCTGGTCAAGCACTTTATCGGCAGCGCCCAGAAAATATCCGGCCTGACGGCGGCGAGACTGGACAGCGAAGCCCTGGAACAATGGGACGTTGAGGTTCACGCCAACCTGCCAACCCTGGTTGGTCAGTTCCGCCGAAGTCAGCGGTTGCTGGGTGGCGGGATCACGTCCGACGAATTCATTATCGACATTGCGCGACCAGGTGCCCACCAGATTGAGGCTGGGCAAGTGACCCGCTCTGGCGACACGAACGTCCGCATGCGCTGCATCAACCTGCCCGCGCTGCTGCAGTATGAGCGGGTTCGACTGCAAAGCGATCTCGACCCAGTCGGTAACGGCAGCTGGCGTCGGGCCATCCAGCGGCACGTCGTCGATCAGTCGCGAGTAATTCTCGAACAGTGCGCCGGTGATCTCACGCAGCGCCTCGCGGGCATTCTCCACCTGGTTTTCGACCAGGATCACGCGTGCCTGGGCGGCATCATAAACAGCCCTGGCTTCATGCACATCGGTGACTGCCGCAAGGCCTACCTCGAAGCGCTGTTCGGCCTGTTCAAACTGGCGACGCAAGGCAGTTTCCTCGGCCTGCGCAAAGCGTAGCGAATCAAGCGCTGTCAACACATCGAAGTAGCGTTCGCTGACCCGGAACAGGAAACTCTGCCATGCCTCGGCATATTGGGCCTCAGCAGTCGTCAACTCGGCTCTTGAACGATCCAGGCTGCCGTAGTTGGCGTCGTTGTAGATACTTTGCCGAAGTTCAAGGAGGAAATTGTCCCGATCGGTCGGGGTCGACGGCAACGTCGAGCCAGCGATGGTCGTCTGGGAGCGACCAATCGTCTTGCCAGCGGTCCCGGTGAGGGACGGCAACAACGCAGCTCGCGCCTGGACGGGTCCTTCTCCAGCAGCAGCCAGCCGCTGCTCCGCAGCCCGCAGTTCCGCATCATTGGCCTGAGCCAGCTCATAGACGCCCATCAGGTCCACCGCGTGGGCGGCTGACGCCAGTAACAGGCAGGCTCCAAAAGCAAAAATATTCTTTCGCGTCATGATTCAGTCCAGTCCTTAAAGATTGGGCAACTGCTGGTCGATTCGGGCCAGGCAATGGATCTGTCCTCGCCCGGGCCACAAACGGCAGCTCTGGTGAAATGCATTCTTAAAACTCGAAGGTCGGTTGATCTTCAGCCCCGACCAATCTCGGCAGGTCAGTCTCGAACAGGCTGTCGGGATGCCAGCGCCCCGACCCGACATGGTGCAGACAGACAGCCTCCATGGCCGGACTTGCGCCGCGCACGGCAAACAGGCGGCCACCGGCGTCGACCCAGTCGAGAAAACGCTGCGGCACCGTATTGACCGACGCTGTGACCACGACAATATCGAAACTGCCTGAAGGCTCGAAGTCACCAAGCGCATCGGCCACGACCGTCTCGATACCGTCGAACCCCAGGTGCCTGAAGCGGGCTGCGGCCGATTCTGACAGCTCGGCGTGAATGTCCAGGCTGGTTACAACACCACCGAGAGCGCTCATGCAGGCTGCGGTGAAGCCGGAACCGGTACCGATTTCAAGGATGCGCTGGCCTGGCTGAATTTCAAGCGACTGCAGCATGCGGCCTTCCTCGAGCGGTTTCATCATCACCTGGCCATGGCCAATGGGGATACGCAGATCGGCGAACGCCATCTTCCGGTAACGTGACGGCGCGAAGTCTTCGCGCGGCACTTTGCCAAGGATATCCAGCACGGCTGAATCCAGCACCTCCCAGGTGCGGACCTGTTGCTCGATCATGTTGAAGCGAGCTTGCTCAAGGTTCAAAGACATTTTTTTATAATCCCGGTTACGCTCGTCAGTGTGAGCGTATTGTAACTATCCGGCCGGGCGAAAACCCGTGCCACTGGTCATGCTTGACTGGATCAGGCCGGCAGGCGTCGAATGCGCGCACCCAACTGGCCGAGCTTTTCTTCGATGTTCTCGTAACCGCGATCGATATGGTAGACACGGTCGACAATGGTGTCGCCTTCAGCTACCAGGCCGGCCAGAACCAGGCTGGCCGAGGCGCGCAAATCGGTTGCCATCAGCGGCGCCCCGGTCAGGCGTTTGACCCCACGAATAATGACGGTATTGCCTTCCAGGCGCATGTCGGCGCCCAGACGTTGCAGTTCCAGGACGTGCATGAAGCGGTTTTCGAACACGTTCTCCCGCACCACCCCGGTTCCCTCGGCAATCGCGTTGAGGGCCGTGAACTGGGCCTGCATGTCGGTCGGGAATCCCGGATAGGGTGCCGTGGCGATATTGACCGCTTTCGGTCGCCGACCGCCCATATTCAACTCGATCCAGTCGTTACCGGTGCCAATATGGGCGCCACAGTCTTCAAGCTTGGCCAGCACAGCATCCAGGGTATGCGGTGCGGCGTTGACCACGCGGACGCGACCGCCGGTCATGGCCGCGCCGACGAGAAAGGTCCCGGCCTCGATCCGGTCAGGCAGCACCTTGTAGTCGAACCCTTCGAGCCGGTCGCTTCCTTCGATCGTGATGGTGTTGGTCCCATGACCGGTGATCTTCGCGCCCATGCTGATCAGACACTCGGCCAGATCGACCACCTCCGGTTCCTGGGCGGCGTTTTCGATGATGCTCGTGCCCTCGGCCAGGGTGGCGGCCATCATGATGTTTTCGGTGCCGGTGACGGTGACCATGTCCAGCACCACGCGGGCTCCACGCAGACGATCAGCCCGGGCCTGAATATAGCCGGATTCCACGGTGATGGTCGCACCAAGGGCGGCCAGGCCATTGAGATGAAGATCAACCGGACGGGCGCCAATGGCGCAGCCGCCGGGCAGTGAAACCCGCGCCGCGCCAGTTCGCGCCAGCAGGGGACCAAGCACCAGAATGGAGGCGCGCATGGTCTTGACCAGGTCGTAGGGCGCCACGTCCGTGTGCAGCCCGGCGGCATTCAGGCTGACCGCGGAACCGTCACCGAGCGAAATCTCCACGCCCATCTGCCCCAGCAATTCCATGGTCGTGGTCACATCCTTCAGGTGCGGCACGCCGCCCAGCTTGCATGGCTTGTCGGTCAGCAGCGAGGCCATCAGGATGGGCAACACGGCATTCTTGGCACCGGAAACTTCCACGGTGCCCTGCAGCGGCGTGCCGCCGGTAATCTGGATTCGGGCCATGGTTCAGTGGTTCCGGGAGGAGGGCAGCGCGAAAGAGTCAGTCATTGGCTTCTTCCGGGCTTTTCAGATCGAGGCTCAGGGCATGAATTTCGCGGCCCAGTTCCGGCCCGATGGCCGCGTGCACCAAACGATGCCGCTCGATTCGGGAACGCCCGGCAAAATCCGCGTCGATGATGCGCGCCGTATAGTGGACGTTATCGTCAGACTGAACGCTCACGCGCGCCGCTGGCATTGCCTGTAATATACGCTGTTCGATTGCTGCAGGATCCATATCTGTCTGGCTGTGTGTGGGCGGGGCAGGCTTGGGTTTTGCGACCCAATCCCTTAAGTTTAACGCAATCACCACACCAAACAGCCAACCGGTTTACTCATTTCGTGTCAACAACCCTCGCCATTGCCCTGCTGGAACTTGCCGCCGGCTTTACTCTGCTGATCTGGGCGGCGGGACGGCTCGTGGGCGGCGCTTCGGCGCTGGCGCGCAATCTTGGTATTTCGCCACTCGTGGTGGGGTTGACGATCGTTGGCTTCGGCACCTCGGCGCCGGAAATGCTGGTCTCGGGCATGGCCTCGGTTCGCGGCAACCCGTCGCTTGCGATCGGCAATGCGCTGGGCTCCAATATCACTAATATCGGCCTGATCCTGGGCCTGACGGCCATGATCTATCCGCTCCGGGTCGAACGGATCACGCTCAAGCGCGAGTTTCCCGTCCTCGGCGTGATCATGCTGGTGACGCTGGCGCTGATGTGGAATCTTCAGTTCAGCCGTGTCGACGGCCTGATCCTGGCCGGCGGGTTGATGTTGCTGGTAGCAGGCATGGTCGCCCTGGGAATGAGCCGGGGTGAATCCGACCCCCTGGCGGCGAGCCTGACCGAAGAAATTCCGCAGAACATGACCACTCGTGTCGCCCTGCTATGGACCCTGACCGGTCTGATCCTGCTGCCATTGAGCGCCCATATCCTCGTCAATGGCGCCGTCACCCTGGCGCTGATCGTCGGTGTATCGGAAGCGGTGGTCGGCCTGACCATCATTGCCCTGGGCACCAGCCTGCCGGAACTGGCCGCGGCCGCGACCAGCGCGCTGAAGAAAGAGGATGATCTGGCCATAGGCAACATTCTGGGCTCCAACATGTTCAACCTGCTTGGCGTTCTGGGTATTGCCGCCCTGGTCCATCCTATGGCCATCGAGTCGATTCTTCTCCATCGCGATGTCACCATCATGTTCATTTTTACCGTCGGCCTGTTCGTGCTGGCCTGGCGCAGGCGTGGCCACGGGCTGATCAACCGCCCCACCGCGGCCATCCTGTTCGCGAGCTTTCTGCTCTACCAGGCCGCGGTGATCTACATGGCTGTCGGAAGCTGACACCGGAAACCCGCTAGAATCCATCAGATATGAAAATTGATCCTCAACGCCTGCTCCGGGCCGCCGCCGAAGTGCTGGAGACCGAAGCCCGGGCCATCACCGATCTTGCAACCCGCGTCGATGGTTCCTTTGTCGACGCCTGTCGACTGATCCTTGAATGCCAGGGCCACATGATCGTCTTGGGCATGGGCAAGTCCGGGCATATTGGCCACAAGATCGCCGCGACGCTGGCATCAACCGGCACTCCCGCCTTTTTCGTTCACCCGGCCGAGGCCAGCCATGGCGACCTGGGCATGATTCGGCGCGAGGACCTGATGCTCGCACTTTCAAACTCTGGTGAAACCGAGGAGCTGTTGCGACTGCTGCCCGTCATCAAACGCCTCGGGGTCGGGCTGATTGCTATGACCGGCAACCCGGAATCAACTTTGGCGCGCCATGCTGACGTTCATCTTGATACCAGCGTCGATCAGGAGGCCTGTCCGCTAGGACTGGCGCCCACAGCTTCCACCTCAGCCCAACTGGCCCTTGGCGATGCGCTGGCCGTCGCCCTGCTGGAAGCGCGCGGTTTCACCGCCGATGATTTTGCCCGCTCCCATCCCGGCGGCAAGCTGGGTCGCCGCCTGCTGGTGACGGTCGCAGATGTGATGCATGGGGGCCCTGAACTTCCACGCGTGGACATCAGCGCCAACCTGGCCGAAGCCATCGTGGAAATGACACGCAGCCGGCTTGGCATGTGCGCGGTGCTGGAGAATGGCCAATTGGTCGGCGTGGTGACCGACGGTGACCTGCGCCGTCATGTCGAAGAGTTGGCTGACATCAGGCAGATTCCGGTCAGTCGGATCATGACCCCCAATCCGCGCACCATCGCCTCCTCGGAACTGGCAGCCAAGGCGGTCGAGGTGATGCAGAGCCATCGCATCCAGGGCCTGCTGGTTGTTGGAGCGGATGACGAACTCAACGGCGCGCTCAATTTCCAGGACCTGCTCCAGGCCGGCGTGGTGTGAGCATGAACGCCATTCATTTGCGCGAGAAGGCGGCTGACATTCGCCTGGCGGTTTTCGATGTCGACGGCGTCATGACCGATGGCCGTCTTTACCTCAGCGATGACGGCATCGAGTCCAAGACATTTCATACCCGCGACGGACTCGGCCTGAAAGCGCTGATGGGCCACGGCATCATCGTCGCCGTGATTACGGCGCGTCAGTCCAATGTCGTCACCCGGAGAATGGCCGAGCTGGGCATCGAGCACCTGATGCAGGGCCGTGAGGACAAGAAGGCCGCGATCGAAACGCTGATCGACAAACTGGATGTTGCTCCCGAGCGAGTCGCCTATACCGGCGACGACCTGGTTGATTGGCCGGCCATGCGGCTGTGTGGCCTCAAATGCGCGCCGGCCGATGCCGTGGCCTGGATCCGGGAACGGGCCGATTTCGTCAGCCAACAGCCCGGCGGACGCGGAGCGGTGCGTGAAGTGTGCGAATTGATGCTCGCTGCCGATGGCGCCCTGGGTGCCTGGCAGGACAGTTTTCATTGCGCTGGCGGCTGATTCTGGCCGCCAGTCTGGCCCTGGTTGCCGCCGTTGCCATTCGCTGGTGGTTGCCCGGCGAGCGTGTGGCACTGACCACACCGGTCATGCCCGACACCCGCTTCGACTACACCCTGACGGATTTTTCGGCCCGCTTCAGCGATGAGGACGGTGAGCTGACCCTGCTGGTTTCCGGGCCACGCCTCGAGCATCATTCGCTGACCCGCATCGCCACCATACAGGAGCCGCGGTTTCACCTTGATCCGGCCGGCAGCAACTGGCGGGGCGAATCACGCCTGGGCCGGTTCGAGCGCGATGAGGAGCTGCTGGTCATGGAAAATGAGGTTGTGTTGACCCAGCCACAGGACATTGGCGAGCTTGTGATCGAAACCGAATCCCTGCATCATCACCGCCTTGAGCGTACAATCGAATCCACAACGCCGGTCGAAATGCGCCAGCCGGGCACTTGGCTGCGCGCTGGGGGTCTGATGATCAGACTGGATCAAGAAACAATAGAGTTTTTCAATCATGTTGAAGCACAAATGCAGGTTGTCAGTCCTGACATCGGCCGTTCTCGCGGCCGCCCTGATGATGAGCGCCAGCCTGGCGGCTGAAGAACCTGCGCCACCAATCGGAATCGACGCCGACGGCGGCAGCCTCGACGTGCGTACCGGCGCCTATCATCTGCAGGGCAATGTACGTATCACCCGGGGCGATCTGGTGGTCAATGCGGACGAGGCCAAGTCGTTCAGTAACAGCGCCGGCGAGGTTGAACGGATCGAACTGTACGGCCAACCGACAACCTGGAACGACATCATGGAGGACGGAACCGCTGTGGAGGGCGAGTCGGACGAAATCATCTACGATTTCATCCGCAACATGATCACCATGGTCGGCAACGCCCGCATCCGCAATACCCAGGGCGCATTCAGTGGCAGCCAGCTGGTCTATGACCTCGAAAACCAGAACCTGGTCGGAGACGGTGGTG
The DNA here is from genome assembly GCA_041747995.1 of Wenzhouxiangella sp. Lineage (GTDB taxonomy): Bacteria > Pseudomonadota > Gammaproteobacteria > Xanthomonadales > Wenzhouxiangellaceae > Wenzhouxiangella. Next base: position 2,477 of record JBGTEC010000096.1, on the reverse strand, counting down.
TTCGCCTGATCATCGAACCGGCAACCGCCGAGCGGGTAACCCGGCCCATCGCCGAACCCCAACCCGATCCGGATAACTGACACCCGTGCTGATTGCCGAACAGTTGGTCAAGCGTTACCGCGGGCGCGCGGTTGTCCACGACGTATCGCTGGAAGTGGCCAAGGGCGAGATCGTCGGCCTGCTCGGCCCTAATGGCGCCGGCAAGACCACGACTTTCTACATGGTCGTCGGGCTGGTCCCGGCCGACGGTGGTCGCATTCGCATAGACGACACCGATCTGACCCGAGCCAACATGCACCAGCGAGCGCGCAAGGGCCTGGGCTACCTGCCCCAGGAAGCCTCGATCTTTCGCAAGCTGAGCGTGGCCGACAACATCATGGCCATCCTGGAATTGCGCAGGGATCTCAGTCGCGACGAGCGCCACAACGAGCTTGGCCGGCTTATGGACGATCTGCACGTTTCCCACCTGGCTGATCAGGTCGGCGTTTCGCTGTCGGGCGGTGAGCGACGCCGGGTGGAAATTGCACGCGCCCTGGCTGGCAACCCGGACTTCATCCTGCTCGACGAACCCTTCGCCGGTGTTGACCCGATCTCGGTCGGCGACATCCAGCGCATCGTCAAACAACTGACCGAACGTCACATCGGCATCCTCATCACCGACCACAACGTCCGCGAAACACTGGGCATCTGCGATCGCGCCTACATCATCAGCGAAGGCCGGGTACTGACCCATGGCAAGCCGGAAGAAGTGATGGCCGACGCGAATGTGCGCGATGTTTATCTGGGGAAAGAGTTCAGGTTGTGAGGCGGTGAAAGGTGAAAGGTGAAAGGTGAAAGGTGAAAGGTGAAAGGTGAAAGGTAAAGACTCGCGAACCCTGACTCCTGAACCCTGAACCCTTTGTATTCCCTACCCGAACTTCTGCACTTGTTCGACCAGGTTAGCCACCTGTTTCTCAGTCGTGGCAAATGAACATACCAGCCTGGCCAGATCGGTCGTTCCGGGCCAGATGTGAAACTCGAAGCCGTTTTCCTTCAGTCGGGCCAGGTTTTCCGGGCTGGCGCGCATGAACACCTCATTGGCCTCTACCGGCCACTTCAGGCTTGCGTTCTGACTGGCTTCAATGCCCTGGGCCAGTTCAGTCGCGCGGCTGTTGGCATGGGTGGCAAGCTTCAGCCACAAATCGTCTTCCAGCATCGCCAGCAACTGGGCGGACACGTAGCGCATTTTTGATAACAAGTGGCCGCCGCGCTTGCGTCTTCGCTCAATGCCTTCCAGCCAGGCGGGCTGGCCAAAGACCAGCAGCGCCTCGGCCGTCATCGCCCCGTTCTTGGTGGCGCCAAAGGACAGGACATCCACACCCGCTTTCCAGGATATTTCCGCTGGCGGCAGACCGAGTGAGACCACGGCATTGGCAAAACGCGCGCCGTCCATGTGCAGCGTCAGGCCACGTTCGTGAGCCACTGTGGCGATAGCGGCCACGTCAGTGGGGGAGTACACCGTGCCGCATTCGGTCGCCTGGGTGATCGACACTACCGACGGCTTGACGTTATGCACCCCGTGCACACCGGCCCCATCGATCGCCGCGGCAAGGGGTCCGGCCGCGAGCTTGCCCTCGACCCCTTCCAGCGGCATCAGCTTGGCGCCATGGGTATAGAACTCGGGTGCCCCACCCTCGTCATTCTGGATATGGGCCTGGCGATGACACATCACCGCCCCCCACGGCGGACAGAGCTCTGCCAGGGCGATGCAATTGGCCACCGTCCCCGTCGCCACCGGCAGAACCGTGCACTCGGTTTCGAACAGGTCCGAAAACCGATCGTTCAATTGCCGACTGTAGCGATCATCGGCATAGGCAGCGGCAAAGCCTTCGTTGGCCTGCATCAACGCCTGCATGATCGCCGGGTGGGCCGGGGCTTCGTTGTCGCTCTTGAAATTCATGGGTGGATAGCCGGATGGGTGGCGGACAGACATGAACTATAAACGGTGAAAGGTAGAAAGGTGAAAGGTGAAAGGTAAAAGGCAAAGGCGTTTTCCTTTCACCTTTCACCTTTATGCCTTTTACCTTTCTCTTTCCTGCGAAAATACCCTCATGCCCGATCTCCGCACCCCCCTGCCCCCGATCCAACCCGAATATCTGCTTCAGCGCGATTTGGCGTGGCTGAAGAGGCGGCGGGCGCAGTTGAAATCGTTTCGCGGAGCGGCTGACACGTTTGAACGGCTGCATGCGGAATTTCTTGCTCGACTGCAAAAGGCCAAACTCGACTTCGAGCAACGCGCCCAAGCCCGCCCCCGGGCGGCAGCGCTGCCGGATTTGCCGATCAGCGCTCATGCCGAGTCGATCATCGCGGCCATCAGAGAACACCAGGTGGTCATCGTGGCCGGGGAAACCGGTTCGGGCAAATCCACCCAGTTGCCGCAATTGGGCCTGGCGGCCGGACGAGGGCTGCGCGGGCTGATCGGCTGCACCCAGCCGCGC
>JBGTEC010000095.1:0-1783 GCA_041747995.1 Wenzhouxiangella sp. | reverse complement strand
CTGCCGGTATTCGTATGGCGTTGAGCCTGCCTTTTGCCGACATGGCCAACTGGTCGATGCAGGGTGATGTGCGTTTGCAGGGCGCCGGGCTTGAGTTGCCTGCCATACCCCTGGCCTTGTCGAAGCTTGAGGGTGCGGTTCACTTTGACCGCGATTCCCTCGGTCCTTCGCAGTTGCTGGCCAGCGTCGATGGCGGCAAGACGGACCGGCTGACTGTTGACCTGCACGCCGGGTTTTCCGAGCCTGCCTGGCTCAGCATCGAAACAGATCTCAACCCGGCCAGCCTGACGGCGCAAGGCTCGGCGCCGCCGGCTCTTGCCAATGCCTTGCTTGGGTCCAGCCGCTTTCGGTTTGACCTGTCCGGCGACAGTGCAGTCAACGGTGAACGGCAAATCCTGGTTGATGTCAGCAGCGATTTGCGCGGCCTGGAGCTGGCCCTGCCAGCGCCGCTGTCAAAACCGGCTGATGCAGCCTGGCCATTGGCGCTGGGTATCCGGATCGGCGCCGATCGGATCGAGGCGGAAATGAGTCTGCACAAATGGCTCAGCGCGGGCTTCCTAGGCCATGCTGAAGGCTGGCGGCTGGGACTGGGCCTGAACCAGGAGATGCCGGGGTTGCCGACCGAGGCAGGTTTCCTGGTTCGTGGCCATCTCGATCACCTGGCAGTGACCGATTGGATCGGTATCGCATCCGGAATAGACAATGGCCTCACCGGTCAGCCCATGACGGCCGATGTGGATATCAGTCTTGGCCACCTTGAGGGCCTGGGCCTGGAGCTGGCGGATATCGGTCTGGTGGTCTGGCGAGATGAGCATTCCTGGCAGTTCGACCTGGATGGGGCGAGCATTGAGGGGCGCCTGACGTTCCCTGCGCCGCTTGATTCCGGGCGCGTTGTCGTTGCCGACCTGCGCCGATTGCACCTGGATCCAGTGGTTCCCGAGCCGCTGGTGGCCGAACTCGACATCCATCCCTTGAGCCGTCAGACTTCGACCCAGAGTCCCCTGGGCCTGCCACCACTGCACCTGCTGATCGAGGATTTGCGCTGGGGCGACATGAACCTGGGCCGGGCCCGGCTGGAATCCCACGCCGTGGCCGACGGGGTGGAAGTTGAATTGGCCGATGTCTCGGGACCGGATCTCCGTCTGAATGGGCGCGGCCGCTGGGTCGAGCGCGAATCGCGCACCCATGGTGAGTTCCAGGGCCGTTTGACCACGGGCAACCTCAGTGGCTTGTTGGCGTCTGCCGGTTATGACTCCGGCGTCGAGGCGAGCCATGCCCAGATTGATGTCGATCTGCGCTGGCCGGGTGCGCCGAACGATTTTGCCCTGGGCCGCCTCAGCGGCGCGTTTGACCTGCAGATCTTCGACGGCAGCATTCCCGAGGCCAGGCCGGGCGCGGGCCGCCTGCTCGGTCTGGCCAGTTTCAGCGCCATGCCACGGCGTTTGATGCTTGATTTCCGCGATGTATTCGCGGCCGGATTGAAATTTGACGAAATCAAGGGACGTTTCGATCTGGCGGCCGGGTTTGCCCGTACCGCCGGGCTCGTGATCCGCTCGCCGGCCGCGCCCATTACCATCACCGGTGACACCGATCTGGCCGCTCGGCAATATGACCAGATTATTGTTGTCGAACCGGGGTTGGGGGCAACCCTGCCTCTGATTGGTGGCCTGGCCGGCGGGCCGGTGGGTGCCGCGGCCGGACTGGTCTTGCGGTCGCTGCTTGAGCGGCCCCTGCGCGGGCTGGCCGAAGCGCGCTATTCGGTCACCGGCCCCTGGGACGAGCC
>JBGTEC010000094.1:0-7423 GCA_041747995.1 Wenzhouxiangella sp. | reverse complement strand
TCATTGAGGCCCGAGGGCATGAAAGACCCTCATCATGAGGCCGGATATACGAGCGCATACCTGTCCCTGTCCTTGCAATGCATAAAACCCTTGCAATACAGGGGGAGACCATATACGTCTTCGCGGTTAGTCGCTTTTGATTTTTATCCTAGCGTCCTTCGCGGTTAGTCGTCCTTCCGGTTTCGGCGGCTTCTCTGACACGTACAGCATGATCGTGCCCTGGACGACGATGGTGTCGTCGGAGCGGTAGGCTGTTACCCGGACCGGCAGGTCACCTGGCTTCCAGTCCTCCGGCTGGGTCTCGGCTGTTACCCGAATATTGGAGTCGGCTTTTGCGGTGTAGTCGACCTGCATGCCGCGCGGTATCCAGCGCAGGTGCCGGGGGATGGTTGCCTCGGCCAGGCCGCCCATGGCCATCTCCAGTGCATTGCAGATGGCGATGACATGAACCGTGCCGATGTGATTCTCAACCTTTCTGCGCTTGGCAAAACGCACCTCGCAGAAGTTGGGCCTCAGCTGGGTGACGCGCGGCGTGACAGTGGCGAAATACGGCGCCTTGCGGGCGAATAGCCGTGAAAACACGATCTGTCCAAATGGCAGACGGCTGCATTTGCGGTAAAGGTCGATCAGGTAGTTCGATTCGCTCATCGGTCAAGGTCCGGTTGGAATAAGTAAAGCAATTACGGCACGTTCTGCTCGGATTTTACGTCTAAATGAGAACCGGCAACTTGTCGGCTCGGAAGCGCGGTGCCATTCGCGTCCAGAATCGCCACTACCGAGCCCGATGGCAGCTGCTCATCGACTACCTGCAGCCTCCCATTGACGATGGTGCTGTACTCATGCCAGAGGCGATAATCGCCGGCTGCGGGAATTTCAATACTCACTGAGCCCGGCCCCTGGAACGATGTGCTCCATGCGCCAAAGCCCTGAATGAAGATCGATGAGGCGACAGCGCAAAGCCCGATTCCGATGATGCCCGTCACGACAGGCCAACGATAGCTGCTCGACATACCTTCGGTCCCTCAGTATAGGTTCAGCGCGCAATCGGCTCAGTCGGCAAGGGCGACTTTCTGATCCAGTTGTTTGAGCAAGTCTTCCGCCTTCGGAATCCCGGCAATGAGTTCGCCACTACTCAGAACCATGGTGGGCGTGCCGGTAATCTTCAGTTGCCGGCCCAGTTCCATATGAGACTGGATCGGAGTATCACACTGGCGAGGCGGGTTCGGCCGACCGGCCTGGGCCAGGTCCATCGCCTGGTGGGGATGATCCGAGCACCACACAGAAACCAGATCGGCGTGGGTGGAGCTGCCAACGCCGGCCCGTGGAAAGGCGGCATAATGCACCCGGATGCTCAGGGCGTTGTAATCATCCAGCAAGGCGTGCAAGCGGCGGCAGTATCCGCAATCAGTGTCAGTGAACACGATCAGATCATGGTCGGCATCGGACGGTCCAAACGAAATCATGGTATCCATGTCGACAGCCTGAATCAACCTCTGCCGATAATCGCGCATCGCCAATTCGCCCAGGTCGTTGCGTGTGTCCAGATCAACCACTTGACCCTTGATCAGGTACTGGCCATCGCTGGTCATGAAGAACACCTCTGACCCAAGCATGACCTGAACCAGACCATCGATTGGCGTACTGGAAATTACCGGACCGGCTTCCGGGCCCACCAGGTCAATGAGGCGCTCGAGTACCGGGTCAGAATCGGCCCAGACCGACGCATATATGGCAATAGCGACGAAGGTCGCGACCAGGCGGATTCTTGTCATTGTTTTTCCCTGCTTTGTTGTTGTATCACGGCCAGGCGATGATGGCCGCAGCTGCATACTGCGACCCGGCGCATCGACAATGGTTCCCATGGCCAACTTGTTCGACGGGCTGGCATTCCTCAAACCCAGGAAGCACAACGGCCGGCTGCCTCGGCAGCCGGCCGTTGTGCAGGTCAGGCGGCTGTCCTGACCTGTTATTGACCAAGCGCTATCAGGAAAGCTCTTTACCGCCAATCTCGGGCGCACGTTGACGCGCGATCAGACCCGGCACGATCATCGGGACCTGCTTACGGTAGTCCTCATAGTCGGAACCGAGGGCTCGGACCAGATCGCGCTCTTCAAACTGTATAGCGACAAGGATATAGCTGGTCATGGCGACGGCGAACACCAGTCCGCCCAGTGTCATGACCGGACCACCCCAGAAAGCCAGAATGAAGCCCAGGTAGAGTGGATGACGGACCAGCCTATAGAACAGCGGCGTGACGAAGTGGGCCGGCTGCGGCTGGCGCTCCAGAAAGCCGTTCCACACCTGCTTTAGGCCAAACAGATCGAAGTGATCGATCAGGAACGTACTCAAGAGTACAACCAGGAAGCCGACCGCAAACACGCTCCAGCCAATCGTCATCCCGATCGAAGTCTGCGCCTCCCAGAGGACCATGGGGATCGGCCGCCATTGCCAGAACAGCACGATCAGCATCACGCTGGCCAACAGCACGTAGAAGCTGCGCTCGGCCGGCTTCGGAAGCAATTGCGTCAGCCATGACTTGAAGCCGGTGCGCGCCATGACGCTGTGCTGCATGCCGAACGCGGCGATCAAGAGCAGGTTGATGACCAGCGCCAATACCAGTGGGCCGGTTTCGCGCCCGGCATCGATCGAATACGGCACCAGGTCCGGCAGCCACGGCAACCATTGCACCAGACCCGTCTGCTGCAGGTTGCCGACAAACGCGATGAGGTAAAGAAAAGTACCGAAGAACACGGCATAGGCAATCAGCCCGAACAGCAAGGTAATCAAACGTTTCATAGGTGGCTCCCGCACTAGTGCGCTTGAATGAACATCCTTCAAGCCTATGCAGGCGGTGTCGGAGTGGCAATGGGACAAGTGACTCGATAGCCAACCATACCCGCTGAAAGCCGGGACAAATGTCCCAATTACGGCTGATCCACCGTGTTCTCCGCAGCGGCCGTCTTGACGATCGCCTGGGCGCGATTGCGCACCTTCAACTTCCGATAAACACTCGAGAGATGGTTGCGAACCGTTTTCTCGCTGATGTGCAGTCGCTGAGCGATCTCCTTGTTCGTCAACCCGGCGGTCAGCAGAACCAAAATCTGACCTTCGCGGCCGCTCAGCGGAGCCGACTTGGCCTTGGGCCCAGTCGACGACTGACCGGTGAACTCCAGCACCGACATCTTGAATTCCTGCCAGGCCGGCTCATCGGCCTGAAGGACGTGATTGTGCGAATCCAGGGCGACGAACTGCGCGCCTGGAATCTCCCTCGCCAGCCACTGCCCTTCGGCGAATGGCACGACATTGTCATGACAGGCATGCAGGACCAGGGTTGGCACCCGAACCTGCTCAAGCAGATCGCAGATATTGACGCTCCCGCGAGCATTCAGAAGCGACTCCGCCATCGCCGGAGCAACCGTCTTTCGACAGAGTTCATTGAACCAGTCAAGTTGCTCATGGCTACCCTTGGGAAGAAACCGGGAAGTGAATACCTGGCGAAAGGCCGGGTTTTCGCTACCCCAGCCCAGCCTGATCATCTCCAGCACCGCCTTGTAATGTTGATCTGCGTGGTCTCCACGCCCTCCCCAGCCGAGAGCATAGCCGCCATACAGAATCAGCCTGGACACACGCTCGGGATGATTGACGGCGTAGCGAATGGCCGTCACTGCACCCTGCGAGACGCCAAGCAGGACCATGGGTTGTTGTACGCCGGCCGCGTCGATCACGCATTCCATATCCCCCAGCCAGGTGGAATCCGACACATCATCGACCTGCCAGTCCGACAGGCCACACCCACGCTCGTCATAGCGCAGAAAAGTGAAATGAGCCGACAGGAAATCCATCCAGTGCCGCCAGACCGGGCTTTCCCAGTCGTACTGAAGGTGCGTCAGCCAATTGGCCGCCTTGACCAGCACCGGCCCCCGGCCCACGCTTGCCCAGGCCAGGCTCACCTGGTCACGGGTCTTGGCATAGTGGATTTGCTGGCGCACTCAGGAGTCCTTGATGGATGCCGAACAGACTTGCTTCCTAGTGTACCGCCGGAACGGATTGCAGTCCCGATGGCCAAAATACCGTACTTTACCGTCGCCGTCCCGGCCTTGATGGCAACAGCGTGTGGCGACAGGTCCGTTGTTCAGAGCTCTGCACGGGTGATTCCTCTGGACCACCTGCCGGCACTGGTCGGCGATTACTTCGAGTTTCACTCGCAGGCCGTAGGCCGGCCATTCCACATTTACGTCAGGTTGCCCCAAGGCTATGACAAGGAGCAGGACGTGTCCTACCCGACCGTCTACGTTCTGGACGGCGATTCACTGTTTCCGATCCTGTCCGCCAACCACTTGTTTTTGAACTACGACGAGGGCCTGCCCGAGGCTATTGTCGTAGGCATTGCGTATGGCTCGTTCGATCCGGCCGCCAACAAGCGCGGGTTCGATTTTTCTGCACCTGCGCCCGACGCCCACGAAGGGCAAGGCGGCGCTCCGGCCTTCCAGCAGTTTCTTGAAACCGAATTGACCCCGGAACTTGAACGCCGTTTCCGAACAGATCCCGCGCGCGCATTTTGTTCGGGCAAAGCCGTGGTGACTACATGGTCCTGTACTCGGCATTCACGAGCCCGGCGTTCTTCTGGGGACGGATTGCAAGCAACCCCACTTTCACCCCCGGCTGGAACCGCTTTTTTTCCCCGGCCGAAGCGACCGAGCAAACCGACCTCGGGCTCGTCGTGACCAGTGGTTCGCGTGATCATCAGGATCTCAGGCACGCAGCCCTGGAATGGGCGGACTACTGGGAATCTGCCGCCACCAAACCCTGGGCAACCCAGGTTGTCACCATCGAGGGTGGCACGCACGCTGCTGATAGCGCCAACAGCTACCGGGCCGGCATGGTCTGGCTGTTCACCCGGGCTGGATCACTGCCTTAGGAGCGAACCCTGTGTGCGTTTGCGCACCTACTCCGGGTCTGCCATGGTCAATAATGTCTAGCTTGAGCAACCGGGCGACTCGCGATGAGGCTGGCCCCGTTTATCAGGGCGAATATCGAAGCCATCCTTAAGGATTGGGAGACTTTTGCGCGCTCGATTTATCCTGCGCGCCATATGAATCAGCGCGCCTTGCGCGACCATGCCAGGAACATGCTGCTGGTGATCGCCGACGACCTGGATCAGCCCCAAACGAAGAAAGCCCAGAAACAAAAGTCCAGGGGCCGTCAGAAAACCAACATTACAGCCGCCACGGGTCATGGTTTTCATCGCCATTCAAGCGGATTCAGCATCACTGAAACCATTTCCGAATTTCGGGCGCTCCGAGCCAGCGTGATTGCGCAATGGAAACGCAGACCCTCCTCTGTGACGGAGAGTCTGTTAGACGATCTCATTCGCTTCAATGAAGCTATTGACGAAGCGGTCAGCGATTCAGTATCAAGCTATGCCCTCGAGAAGGAACGGCATACCAAGCTTTTCGATACTATTCTGGGCGCCTCGCCCGATGCCATCTTTGTACTGGATGCCGAATGCCGCGTGCTATACGCGAACCCGGCCATGGAGAGACTTGCCGGATTACGCGAACAGGAAATGGTTGGCGAGGACGCCTGTAATTCGGTGCTCCCGTTCGACGCGGAAATGATACAAAAAATCGCCTGGGTCGTCGATAACAGGCAGGGCCACCATGGGGAGCTGGCCCACCATGAATCCCGAGAATACGGGCTTTTCGAATGGTGCCTTATCCCGGTAAAGGGCAACGACCATGAAGTCGAAAATACCGTTGGCATCCTGCATGACATTACCGCGCGAAAGATCGCCGAGGAAGAAATCTGGCATAGCGCCAATTATGATCTGCTCACCGAGCTGCCCAATCGTCGCCTGTTCTTTGACCGTCTTGAGCAAGGTGTCGAACATTGCTCGCGAACCGGGGTGCCCTTGGCGGTGATGTTCATCGATCTGGATGGCTTCAAGGAAATCAATGACCGGTTCGGCCACGAGGCCGGGGACCAAGTGCTGCGTGGCGTCGCCGACCGCCTCGATAGCTGCATCCGCAAGGTCGATACTGCCGCCCGGCTCGGCGGCGACGAATTCGCCGTGATAATAACCGACGTACAGGAGGATCAGGCGATCAACAAGGTAGCGGACAAAATCGCCAAATCCTTGGACTCGCCCTTCGAACTCGAAAACCACCCGGCCCAGGTCAGCGCCAGCATCGGGATTGCTTTCTGTCCCTACGACGCCAGCGATCCGGAAGAACTGCTGAAGAAAGCCGATTACGCCATGTACCGCGCAAAAACCTCCAGACAGCAGCATATCTGCTTCTTCGGCGCCACCAGCCCAGGCTCAACCTTGCACTAGGGAGCCTCTGAATAACTCTGCACGGGCGCGACGGGACTTTGCGGGAGTCTGCGTCTTGGCTTGGGTGAGCGCCGTTTCGTGCCTGGTGCGGTTTCCGAAGGCAAGAAGCGCCTGGCTAAGAAGCGATTAGCGCGTGCGGTTTGGTCATTCCAAATGAGCGAGTCCAAACGGGGCGCAGGCCTCGGCCTTGAGCCTTTACATCTCCACATCAACATCCCCGCGAATAAAACCAGACCGCCGGACACGTCAAACTGGCCAGCCGACCGCCGATTGCGCTTCCATCCATTTTCGTCTAGGATTAACATCCCAAAAAAAACAACGAGGCCGGGAGATGAAAATAAACCCAGAATTCAAAGATTCGGCAAGGACATGGCTTCCAGCGGCCGCCAACGCCAGGATTGACTACCAAGCATGCATGTAGTCCTTGGAGCGCTAGGCTCGATAACAACCATAATGTGGATCCTCTACCGGCTCGCGCAGGCGGGAATTGACCTTGGTGGTTTGAATCCATTTCTATGGACGCGCAGACGCCGCTGGAGGAAGAAGTACGAAACAAATCCTATCTACACCATTGAACAGCCATTGGATGCAGCCGCCTTGGTTCTGACTGCCACCGCCAAAGTTACAGGCGAAATAACGTCTGAAGAAAAAAGACTTCTGCTCCGGATCTTTGAGCGTGAATTTCATGGCACCAAGCGGGACGCGGCTGCGCTTCTTGCGTCTAGCACTTTTCTAATCGGTCAGGGAGATGAGATTCGAGACTCTCTTGAAAAAATTCTTGAACCTAGCGCAGCAAATTTCACGCCCGAGCAAGCCGAGTCCGTGATACTCCTTGCGAATAAAATCGCCTACGCCGGCGGGGAAGCTACAGAAGTTCAGAAAGAGTTCCTATCAAGCCTGTCAAAGCACTTTAAACCTGATTCGGGTGAAAAAAAGAAGTGGGCGTAAATCACTAGTGTCCGGTTAACTTCGCCGAGAATGCTAGAAATGCCATGAGTTACAGCATGTTACAAGCGAAAACAGGTGTCCCCGATTTGAACAGCGAGATCGCGGTGTATAACAAAGCCAATTCCGTGCCCCCGGGAGTGG
>JBGTEC010000093.1:0-4365 GCA_041747995.1 Wenzhouxiangella sp. | reverse complement strand
ATGGTCTGAGCGAACTCGACCAGATCAATACCGACCATGAGCAGGTGATGCTGACGTATCGAGGGCGCTTCGGCGACAACATCTCAGTCCGTGCCAGCGCTTACAACAACGAATTTTCGCGCGCCTGGTTCAAGACCGAAGCCATCGATCTGGACGGCAGCGACAACGCCCAGAACTTCAGCGGCACCAGTTGGTTCAACGTGATCCAGGCCGTCAACCGCGGCCAGAATATTGGCAACTTCACGCCGAGCGAGCTGCAAGCCATCCTGGACGGGACGGCCGATACCGCCATCGGCGCAATCCAGATTCGCAACAATGCCCGCGACTACTATGCCCGTGGAGTTCAGGGTGAAGTCACCATCGATTTTTTGACCGGCGCTGCAGCACACGAACTTCGAGTGGGTCTGCGAGTGCATCAAGACCAGGAAGACCGCCTCCAGCGAAACAGCACTTACAGCCAGATCAATGGCAGCCTGGTTCTGGCCGACCGGGGTCTGCTGGGCAATGCCGGCAACCGGATCGAAGATGCTGAAGCCATCGCGCTATGGGTCTACGACACCGTCACCATCGGCGACCTGACCCTCAGTCCCGGCGTGCGCTATGAAAGCATTGATCTGAAGCGCACGCGGTACGAAGACCGGGCCAGCCGCACTGATGATCCGTCCAGCCGCGATGCCTCCAATCTGCGCGACATCCGCAGCAACGATCTCGATGTCTGGATTCCGGGAATCGGCGTGCGCTACGCCGTGACCCCATCGATCAATCTGATCGGCGGCGTCAGCCGCGGTTTCTCCGCCCCCTCCAGCGATCCGAACGCGGACCCGGAACGATCAACCAACTACGAGGCCGGCCTTCGCTTCAATAATGGCCGCACCTTTTTTGAGGCCATTGGCTTCTGGAACGAATACGCCAATCTCGTTGGCGCCTGCACCGCCTCATCCGGCGCCAACTGCCAGATCGGCGACCTGTTTTCCGGCGACGCCGCCCGCGTCCGCGGTCTGGAACTGGCCTTCCGCCACGATCTGTCCAGCTCGCCCCGCTTCGGCCTGCCGCTGAGCGTGGCCTACACCTGGAGCGACGGCGAGTTCCGCTCCGACCTGGCCGACTCCAACTTCTTTGGTGATGCCGAGCGCGGCGACCCGATCCCGTACCTGCCGGAACACGAAATCTACGTATCCCTTGGTTTCGAAATGTCGCGCTGGGCCGTCAATGCCAGCGTCAGCTACGTCGATTCAAGCTGCACTCAGGCAACCTGTGGCCGCTTTGAGCAGAATGACTCGGCCACTCTGGTCGATCTGTCGACCCACTACGATCTGACCGAATCGGTACAGTTTTACGCCCTGGCCCAGAACCTGTTCAAGGAAGACGGTATCGCCGGCCGCCAGCCCTACGGCGCCCGTCCCCATCTGGATCAAACGTTTATCGGTGGCGTGAAGGTGCGCTTTTAGCAAGAGTTCTCTGTGTCTCCGTGGTGAACCTGTTGCTCCATGAGAGAGAGGCTCGGCTCATTTTGTTGGCGCGAGGAACCGGACCGTTTAGGATAGCGAGGTTCTCGCTTCTGCCATCCTGGATTTGATTTGAAACCACACACGCCAAAGACTGAACTGCAGCGGATGATTGCCGCGACACGGAATTCCATGACCGGCTATCGAGTGGTGTTTCGCGACGAAGCCGCTTTTCGCGCGCAGCTGGTGGTGTTCATCGTCTTGCTGCCATTGGCGACCTGGCTGGCCGAAAGCTATACCCAGTTTGGATTGCTGATTGGTGTCTGGGTGCTGGTGCTGGCCGGCGAACTGGTCAACTCAGCGATCGAGGCCACCATCGACCGGGTCGGGGCCGATTTCCACGAGCTGTCCGGCAAGGCCAAGGATGCCGGCTCGGCACTGGTCCTGACGTTGATGCTGTTGGCGGGATTTGTCTGGCTGATGGTACTGCTGGACCGATTCACCGGGTCGGCCTGAACGGGGTGATTTGCCCCCGTAGGCAGGGTGGCGAGAGCGAGCTCAGGGGCTCTTGAGAAGATCGTCAAACGGTGTTGCCAGTGCCGGCCTGGCTTCGTCCAGACCCCAGGAGCGGTCGACCATCTCGATCAGGGCCGGAAAGCGCGGATCGGCCCGCAAGTCATCGAGCATCGGATGATAGCGGATATGGAGGGTCTGAAAATCATTCCAGCCGGCTCTCGCGAACTGCTTGAAGGCAGCATCGTTTTCATCCACTGCCACGTGTACAAGACCCAGTGCGAAGGCATTGTCGGAGCCCGCCAGCTCCTCTTTCAACGCCATGGCTTGCGCCATGTCGCCATTCAGACTGTGGGCTACAGCGAGCCAGGCCAGGAGTTCATCGCGGGATTGCTCCGTCGCCTGAACCAGTCGCTCTTCGATCATCGCCACGGCGTCATCCTGCTGGCCGAGCAGACTCAAGGCCAGCGCTTCAACAGGATGCGGCGGGCGCATCAGTGGGGAAAGCGCCTGGGCCTTTCGGGCATGGATCCGCGCCTGGTCGGCCTGGCCATCGGCCAGGTATAGCGACGCCAGTGACCCGTGAACCGCGGCCGAAAACGGGGCTTGCTGGACCTGCCTCTCGGCCAGGCCAAGCGCAGCTTGCAGGTTGCCGAGAACGGCCGTCATCCAGGCCAGCCAACCAACATACTCGGACGACAAGGTATGGGCGTGCTCGAAGGACTGCAGAGCCGCTGGGCCGTTGCGGTCGATCTGCATGTGCACCAGGCCCTGGACAGCATGACCATAGGCGAGATCGGGATCGAGCTCCAGCGCCCGCTCAACCGCTTCGCGTGCGCCCGGGTAGCCGTCTTCAAGCGGATCGTGGCCGTAGTAGGCCAGCAAGACGTGGACATCTCCCAGACCAGCCCAGGCCAGGGCAAATCCAGGCTCATCCTCGATGCACTGCCGCAGCAACTCGGCTGCGGCTCGCATGCTGCTTTCAGTTCGCTGCCTGAGCAAATTTCGGGCCTGGTTGAACAGCCTCCAGGCATGCAGGTTTTCGGTCGGCAGCCGCTCAAGGCGCGCCTGCTCATTGGAGCTCAGTCCGGCGCGGAGCGAGCGGGCAATATCCCGCGTCAGTTCCGATTGGATCGCAAACAGATTCTCAGCGTTCATTTCACGCTGATAGGTCCGAGCCCAGGCGTGCGTATCAGTTTCAGCATCAATCAATTGAGCATTCAGGTGAATTTTCTCATCTGCCCGCTGGATCGCCCCCTCCACGATCCATCGGACGCCCAACTCTTCGGCAATCTCGGGAACGGTCTTGACGTGTCCCGATACTGCCTGACCGAAGTTCGGGAAGTCACCCTGAGGTCGGCCACTCTTGACAGGCGTGTCAGCAGGTCATGATGAAACCCTTCGACCAGGAACTCCTGATCGTCACCAGCGAAGTTCTCCAACGGCAGGACGGCGATTGTCATGTCGAGGGGATTTTCAAGTTCCGGATTGACCAGGCTCAGGCCCCAGCCCACAGCAGCCAGAGCGACCAGGCCGACAAGAACCAGGCCGCCCGACCGCCTCCAACCCCACCAGGTTTGTGGTCGAGGAGCATCGACTTCCCGCCTTTCACCGGCCGCATCGAACTCCCCCGCCGGGCCGGGCTGATGGCCTGCCGCTTCCATCTCACCCCCCGACAGGCTGGACACACTGGCGATCAGGCGATAGCCGCGCTTTGGAATGGTTTCAATGAATCGCGGCGTGGCAGCTCGATCACCGAGTTGGCGGCGAAGTTCGGAGATGCACCAGGTCAATGAACCATCTGTCACGACCGCGTGGCCCCAAACGGCGCCACGGAACTCCTCGCGGCTGATGACCTCGCCTGGTCTCTGGGCCATGTACAGGAGCACATCCATGGCCCGGCTATTCAGGTGTACATCGTCGTGCCCCGGGCCAGATAAACGATTCTGCCCCGAGTGAACGGTCCATTCCTCAAGTTGAAAACCAGCCGCCCAATCCACCACCAACTCTCAATAACACCAAACGCCATCAACAGTTTACCGCGTCTACTCACTTTATCTACAGCGTTTTGTGACCTTTATCTAAGAAATTTTTATGGATTTGCCACGCTGTTTTCAAGGACATCGATGTCTGTCGCGCCCTAACCTGTCCATTGATTCATTGGCCGCGTGTTGGCGGTACTTTTCGCAAGAGTCGCACCGCCTTGTTGGCGGAACTTTCTATGTCTTTTCAATGAGGACAAAGCGTATGAAATTTATCAAGGCAATCCACTAGTGTCCGGTTAACTTCGCCGAGAATGCTAGAAATGCCATGAGTTACAGCATGTTACAAGCGAAAACAGGTGTCCCCGATTTGAACAGCGAGATCGCGGTGTATAACAAAGCCAATTCCGTGCCCCCGGGAGTGG
>JBGTEC010000092.1:0-7435 GCA_041747995.1 Wenzhouxiangella sp. | reverse complement strand
GGGTACGATCACTGAAGAAGCCCTGCTCGATGACCGTCAGGATCGGCTGCTTGCCGCCATCGCGCCCACAAAAAACGGCTTCGGCCTGGCCTGGCTGGATCTGGCCGGGGGTCGCCTGCGATTTTCCGAGGCTGCCAGTCGGCAGGAACTGAGTGCCGAACTGGAGCGCCTGCGCCCGGCGGAGATTCTCGTTCCAGAGGAGCACGAATTATCGTTGCCCACTGACCGCGGGGCGATTCGACAGTGTCCGCCGTGGCATTTTGATGCCGAATCCGGCCAGCGCGAATTGTGCCGTCAACTGGGCGTGCAGGATCTTTCCGGCTTCGGCATCGAAGGTCTGACGCCCGGCCTTGGCGCGGCTGGCGCGCTCCTGAATTACGCGCGCGACATGCTGTCCGGCGAGCTTACCCATCTGACCGGCTTGCGCGCCGTCAAGGCCAGCGAACACCTGGTCCTGGACGCGGCCACCCGGCGCCACCTGGAAATCGACCTTCATCCCGAGGGTCGCGACGAACACACCCTGGTCGGCCTGATGGATACCGCGGCCACACCCATGGGCAGTCGCAAGCTGCGCCGCTGGCTGACCCACCCGCTGCGATCCCGCGAACGCCTGGCCGAGCGCTTCAATGCCATCGATACCCTGTTGAATGGGCACCTGCATCCTGGCCTGCGCGAGGAACTGGCCGGCATTGGCGATCTGGAACGGGTCCTGACCCGGATCGCGCTGAAGTCGGCCCGGCCGCGCGATCTGTCGACCTTGCGCGAAGGCCTGTCGCGTCTGCCCGAACTGCAGGAGTCTCTGAGCAGCCCGGCCGACAAGTTGCTCAACCAGCTTGGCGAGGAACTGTCGCCGGTGCCTGATTTGAGTGAGCTGCTGGAGAAGGCCGTGGTCGAGCAGCCGCCGATGATCATTCGTGACGGCGGGGTGATTGCCGAGGGCTATGACGCCGAACTGGATGAACTGCGCTCGCTCAGCCAGAACGCGGGCGATTTTTTGATCCAGTACGAAACGAAGGAAAAGGAGCGCACTGGCCTGCCCCATCTCAAGGTCGGCTACAACCGCGTCCATGGCTATTACATCGAAATCTCCAAGGCCTACGCCGACCGCGTGCCGACCGAGTACAGTCGGCGCCAGACCCTGAAAAACGCCGAGCGTTACATCACCGAGGAACTCAAGGGCTTCGAAGACAAGATCCTGTCGGCGCGCGAACGCTCTCTTACCCGTGAAAAGGCCCTTTACGAAGAACTGGTCGAGCAACTGGCCGGCGAGCATCGGCGCCTGACCGGCATCGCTTCGGCCCTGGCCACTCTGGACGTATTGGTCGCATTTGGCGAACGCGCCGAAACCCTGAATTTCGCCCAACCCATTCTGGATGACCAGCCTGGCCTGGAAATCACGGATGGTCGCCACCCGGTGGTCGAGCGTGTGCAGGACGAGGCCTTCGTGCCCAACGATTGTCGACTGGATCCCGAGCGGCGCATGCTGGTCATCACCGGCCCCAACATGGGTGGCAAGTCGACCTACATGCGCCAGACTGCATTGATCGCGATCCTGGCGCATGCCGGCAGCTTCGTGCCCGCCGCCAGCGCCCGGCTGGGCCCGATCGACCGGATATTTTCGCGCATTGGCGCCGGTGACGACCTGACCCGCGGTCGGTCAACGTTCATGGTCGAAATGGTCGAAACCGCCAACATCCTCCACAACGCCACCGAGCACTCGTTGGTGCTGATGGACGAAATCGGTCGCGGCACCTCCACCTTCGATGGCCTGGCGCTGGCCTGGGCAGTTGCCACCGAACTGGCGCTGAACATCCAGGCCCTGACCCTGTTCGCCACCCATTACTTCGAACTGACCCGCCTGGCCGAAGACCATGACGGCATCGCCAATGTCCACCTCGATGCCCGCGAACATGGCGATACCATCGTGTTCCTGCATTCGGTGCGCGAAGGCCCTGCCAGCCAGTCCTACGGCATCCAGGTGGCCAAGCTGGCCGGCGTGCCGAAGCCGGTCATCGCCCAGGCACGCAAACATCTGAATCGGCTCGAACAGGACGCAGTCAATGGCGCCTCGCCACAACTTGGCTTGTTCAGCGCCTCGACGATCAGAAAAACCGAGCCGGATCCAGACCCCGACCCGGTCCGCGACATGCTCGCCGACATCAACCCCGACGACCTGAGCCCGCGAGAAGCCCTGGACTGGCTGTACCGGATCAAGAAGCTGACCTGACCAACTTGGCAGACACACAAAGCCATGTCAGTCTGGTAAGATGAAAGTTATCAATGGGTTCAACTTCAAGGAAACCACCATGATTAAATTGGCAGTCATACTCCTGACGCTGACTGTTCTTGCGCCACTACAGGCCAAGGTTCCCACCAGTTTCGACCAGACCGTGGCCGCCTACGAACAAGGCCAAATGAAAGCGGCCCGCACGGCCTTTCAACGCATGGCCGAGGCCGGTCTGACCGAAGCGCAGTTCAATTACGGGGTCATGCTGCTCAATGGCGAGGGTGGTTCATCCGATGCAGTCAACGGTTCGGCCTGGATTCAGGTGGCGGCACAGGAACACTACGCACCGGCCAAGGAAGTCATGCAGATTCTCCGTTCCCAGTTCGATGAGCAGCGCCTGCACGA
Source organism: Wenzhouxiangella sp. (assembly GCA_041747995.1). Taxonomy (GTDB): domain Bacteria; phylum Pseudomonadota; class Gammaproteobacteria; order Xanthomonadales; family Wenzhouxiangellaceae; genus Wenzhouxiangella. The sequence goes on along the minus strand of JBGTEC010000092.1, from coordinate 4,803 downwards.
TGTTGCGGTCGCAGCCGAGGTGCTGACGGCGCAATTCGGCCGACAGAGCCTGCTGGAGCGTCATCGACCGATTCTCCGCTCACCTTCTGGAAGTAAAACCAAATCGACAAGTGCGCGGAGCACACGTAGAGTCACTGTCAATAATCGGGGCGTTCGCTTCCACATTCCGCCGCCAAATTACCCATTGGAGGCGACCGACGGCACCATGGGCGTGGTGCACCTCGGCGGCTGGGTTGGTGCCGATGGTACGGTGCAGCATCCGCATGTCATCTCATCGCACCCGGAAAGGATCTTTGACCGAGTGGCACTCAGGGCCTTTTCCAATCTGAGAGCCGAATGGCTGGAAGAGCCACCTGCCCGACCTGCATACCATACACAGCAGATCACATTCAGCATTGAGTCGTTCGAGGGACCAACGGCTCGGGAATTGCTGCGGGTGGCAAAAGCGGCTGAGCGAGATCTGGAGGCCCAGTTCCGGGCGATCTGGATGATCGAGCAATTGGGTATTCCCAATATTGATATCGCGCCAGCCAGCAGGCTGGAAGTCACCCACGCCGCAGCGATTGCCGGAATTGACGCGGCACAATTGCATCTGGGTCGGAAACTGCGAAGCGGCAGGCAGGTGGAGCGAGATCTAGCCAGCGGGACCTTCTGGCTGATGCAAGCTGCATTCGAGGGAAACGCAGAAGCCGCATTCGAGTTGTCGCAATCCACCGAGATAGACGAGCAGTTTCGCCGCGACCTCCGGCGCTCGGCCATCAATTCCGGCCTTCAGGCTGCCCTGCTGTGGGAGATCCGTTACCAGATTGAAAACCCGCAATACGCTGATCCTGATGATCTTCAGAAACTGATCGAGCAACTGCCGCGTCGACTTCGACGCGCCTCGAATGATCCAATTCTCAACGATGCCCGCCGTCTGGCAGGCATGTAGTCTCGCAGCTCGCCACCCGCTTCAAACGTATCCCACGGCCATGACGCGTTTGCCGTGGCGGTGCTGTTCGTAGCCATCGGCCGGGACTTCGACCAGGGCGACGTCGCGAAAACCCACCTTGCGCATCACCCACAGCAGGGTCTCGGTGCTCGGCGCCAGGCAAATGCCCTGGGTGCTGGCCTCCGGGCCGTGGGTTTCGTCAGTCTCGTCGATCACGGTGAAAACACCCTGCATCGGCCGAACAAATTCATGGCTGCCCCAGTCCAGCATGCCTGTTACATGCGGTCCGACCTGGGTTTCGATCAGGCAGACATGACGACAATAGGCGCGGGCGGCGCGGATCGCGGCGATCGGGTTTTCCAGGTGATAGATCAGTCCCATCGCGAGCACGATGTCTGCCGGCTCGATGGCCGTGTCCTTCAGACCGTCGATATCCGTCTGGACGAACTCGATCTGGTCAAGACCCAGGGCGCCACAGATCAATCGGGCATCATCGACATGACAATCACGCGGCTCGAAGCCCACCACCTTTTTACACCCCAGCTTCGCCAGCTCCACGCTGAACCAGCCCTGGTGGCTGGCCATGTCCAGTGCCGTCATCGGTCCTTTTGCCAATTCCGGGCGCAAGATCGACTGCATCATCTGCAGTCGGGTTTCATGAACTGCCGCGGCTGATTCCGGCAGGTAGGAGGCGGTCGAGGTGCCATCCGGCAGATCAAAGCGGTAGAACCAGTTTCGCTCGTGAATTTTGTTAAGCGTCTCGCTGAGTGCCTTCCCGGGGCCCGTGTTGTCAGTCATTTCTTCGATTCCGGCATGGTATTCAAAACAGGTCGACATGATACATGGCCGCGAGACTAATCTGACCCCCGTCCTACCCGCTACCCGGACTCCAATCATGACATCCCGGTTAGAATGATCGGCTGATTTGAATTACGTATTCCAAGGAGACGTCCATGTGCCGTTGGCTGGCCTATTCCGGTCCGGAAATTTATCTTGAAGACCTGATCATCAAACCGTCACGTTCCCTGCTGGTACAAAGCCGGTTCGCACGCGAGAATTACGTCAAGGACATGCCCGGCCTGCCAGACGGCGCCTTTCCCACCAATGGTGACGGCTTCGGCGTGGCCTGGTACAGCGAGCGCGACAAGCCCGGCCTGTATCGCGACTTGCGTCCAGCCTGGTCTGATCGCAACCTGGTCAACCTGGCCGAGCAGATCAAGTCCGGGCTTTTCCTCGCTCACCTGCGGGCCGCCTATTTCGGCCTGGTTCAGCGCACCAACAGCCACCCGTTCCGGCACGGTTGCTGGACCTTCCAGCACAATGGCGAGATCAGTGGCTTCGCCAGGATCAAGCGACCGCTGCAGTTTGCCGTCGACGAGGCGCTGTTTCCTCATATCCAGGGCACCACCGATACCGAGACCGCGTTCTTTCTCGCGCTGACCTTCGGCCTCCTGGATGACGATCCGAAGGGTGCAATGGAGAAAATGGTCGGCTTCGTCGAGCAGACACAAAAAGAGGCCGGCATCACCGACCCCTTCCGCCTCACCTGTGCTTTCAGCGACGGGAAGAAGCTTTATGCCGTCCGTCATTCCACCGACGACACGCCCAAGACCCTCTACTACAATCGCAGCAGCGAAGGCCTGAGCGACGTGATCAGCGAAGAGGCTCACCGGCCGTCAAGCGGCACAATCCTGCTGTCCGAACCCATTGATGACTGTCCCGACAACTGGCAGGCTGTGCCGCCCGGCAGTTTTGTTTCCGTGGCCGACTCACGCGTGCAGATCGAGAAGTTCGTCCCCCGGCTGCCATGACCTTCGCGCAACATTTTTGTATTGGTTGTAATATGCCGTCTAAATAAGAAACAGGCCTTGATCCCATGAAGCTGATTCGACTGCTGCCCCCTCTGCTTGCCGTTTGTGCCCTGCTGATGCTGCTCGTAGCCGGCCCCGGAACCCGCCTGGTTTTATGGGAATTCAGTTTCGGCTTCACCCTGATGCGATGGGCCTTGTACGTCGGCCTGGCCGCAGCCGCCCTGGCCTTGCTGCTGGCCCTGGTTCCGGCAACACGACGCAGCAATCTCTTCTCGTTGGGCGCCGCCTTCATCATTGGCCTGGGTGTCGCCGCCATTCCGTACCTGCTGGTTCAGCAAGCCCGCTCGGTCCCGCGCATTCACGACATCACGACTGATACCCGGACCCCCCCGGAATTCGTCGCCATTGCTCCGCTGCGCGCTGATGCTCCCAACCCGCTGGAATATCCGGGCGAGGAAGTGGCCATCGAGCAACGCCAGGCCTATCCCGAGATCACGACGTTCGCCACGGACCTTTATCCATCAATCGTCTTTGATCACGCAGTAGCCGTCGTCCAAACGCTTGGATGGGAACTGGTCGACAGCGACCGCGAAGCCGGCCGTATCGAGGCCACCGAAACCACCACCTGGTTCGGCTTCAAGGACGACGTCGTCATCCGCATCCAGGGCAGCGATGCCGGCAGCCTGGTCGACTTACGCTCCAAGTCCCGCGTCGGCATGAGCGACGTCGGCGCCAACGCCGCCCGCATCCAGCGCTTCCTCGACGCCCTCGAAGAGCGCGTGCATTAGTAGCCCGTCGGAGGACAGAGGACAGAGGACAGAGGACAGAGGACAGAAAAAAGCGCCTATTTTCCGTCTTCCGTCTTCCGTCTTCCGTCTTCCGTCTTCCGTCTTCCGTCTTCCGTCTTCCGTCTTCCGTCTTCCGACTACTGACTCCCGACCACTGACTCCCGACCACCGTCCACCGACACCCGGCGGCTGGCATCCGGGAGGTCTTCGATGTGGATGGTGGTGGTTGGTTGGGGTAGCCAGCCTTTGCCTTTTTCGGGCCATTCGACCAACAGCAGGGTCGGGCCGTCGAACAGGTCTTCGAGGCCGAGGTAGGTGATTTCCTCGCCGTGGCTCAAGCGGTACAGGTCCAGGTGGTGGACGTTCAGGCCGTCCAGCTCGTAGCTTTCGATCAGGCCGTAGCTGGGGCTCTTGACGCGGTCTGAATAGCCCAGCGCTCTCAGGATGCCGCGCACCAGAGTCGTCTTGCCCACACCGAGATCACCCGACAGGTACACCACACCACCCTGGCTGAAACGCTCGGCCAGGGGCTTTCCGAAGGCGATCATGTCGGCCTCGGTTTCAAGCAATAGAACTTCACTCATAAGGGCAATACATGCTCAAGTGATGCAATCAGGTCCCTGGCGAGAATCTGGCGACGGCCATGGGCCGCATGTTCGCCGGCCAGGGCATGGACGAGCACGCCACAGCAGGCAGCGGCAAAATCATCCAGACCCTGGCCAGACAGGCTGGCAATGATACCCGTCAACGCATCACCCATGCCGGCCGTGGCCATGGCCGGCGTGCCGAAGGTGCACACCGCGACCTCGCCAGTGGGCGATGCAATGAGGCTGCCATGACCCTTCAGTACCACCACGGCCCGGAACTGTTGGGCCAGCTTACGCACTGCGTCAAAACGGTCTTCCTGTACCTTGCTGATACTGATACCGAGCAGTCTTGCTGCTTCGCCCGGATGCGGTGTCAGAATCCAACGCTCGCGCGAGCGCGGATTATCGGCCAGCAAGTTCAGCCCGTCGGCATCAAGCACCAGCGGCTTGTCACTGTTCATGACCCGATGCCAGAGCGCGCGTGACCAGTCCGACTGACCCAGCCCCGGACCCAGTGCGAGAACATCGGCTCGGGCGGCCAGCTTGTCGAAACCGGCCAGTTCTTCGATCCCATGGCTCATCAATTCAGGCTGCACGCTCAAGGCATGAATAGCGTGAGCCGCGCGAGTTGCCAGGCTGACCAGACCGCTACCGGCGCGCAATGCCGCCACCCCGGCCAGCAGCCC
>JBGTEC010000091.1:0-12123 GCA_041747995.1 Wenzhouxiangella sp. | reverse complement strand
TTTCGAGCTGCACCAGGGCACATCAGAGCAGATCGCCCAGATGATTGCCGAGCGCCAGGTCGATTTCGCCATGGCGACCGGCAGTATCGAACTGTTTGCCGACATCGTGAAACTGCCGGTTTATCGCTGGGATCGCGTGGTCATCGTGCCGCGCGGGCACGCGTTGACCAACCTGAAAGAGCGCCTGAACCTCGGCACCCTGGCCCGTCACCCGCTCGTAACTTATCTGTTCAGTGACCGACCGGAATCATCGCTCATGACCACCTTTGGCCAGCAAGGCCTGGCGCCGCGTATCGCTTTCACGGCCCGGGATTCGGACATCATCAAAACCTACGTTCGCACTGGCCTCGGCGTGGGAATCGTGGCGGGCATGGCCATCGAGCCGGGGACCGACGACGATCTTGTCAGCATTGATGCCTGCCACCTGTTTCCACCCCTGGTCACCTGGATCGGCTACCACCGCGATCTCTTGCTCAAGAATTACCACGGCGACTTTCTGCAACTGATTGCGCCCCATCTGGACCCGCATCTGATCAGTGATGCCATCAAATCCCGTCCTGTTCCCGAGTACCAGGCACTGGTCGAGACCACCACCCTGCCCCTGCGCTCGGCCGCATCATCCGGAACCGAAAATAATCCGAGGCTCACCGCCCAACCGGCCACGCCAGACTGTTAGTATTTCGGGGCGTTCATCACTGGCCTTGACTCAATGTCCCGATTCACCGCCGCCATTTTCGATATGGACGGGCTGCTGATCGATTCAGAGCCCCTGTGGCAGGAGGCCGAGATCAGTTGCTTCGAGCCACTGGGCGTACCCATCACGGTCGAGTTGTGCCAGGCTACGGCTGGCCATCGCCTCGACGAGGTGCTCAGACTCTGGCATGAGCGCTTCAACTGGAAAGGGCCCAGTCCGGCCAAGATGCACCAGCGCATCATGGAGGAGGTGACGCGCCTGATGATGAGCCGGGGAACCGCCCTGCCCGGCGCCCTCGAGCAGATGGCTCGCCTGCGCTCGGCCGGCCTGAAGCTGGCCATCGCCTCGTCGTCGCCGCCGGAATTGATCGCTGCAGTCGTCGACAAGCTCGGCCTGGCCGATTATCTGACCCTGACCCACTCGGGGACCCACGAAGAGAGGGGAAAGCCGGATCCGGCCGTTTTTCTGAGCACGGCCAGGAAACTCGGCGTGGCGCCGGAAAGCTGCCTGGTGTTCGAAGACGCACCGGCTGGCGTGATGGCGGGCCACCTCGCCGGCATGTACGTCGTCGCCGTCCCCTCGGTCTTTGCCATCGATGACCCGGGTTTCAGATTCGCCGATCAGGTGATTGAAAGTCTGCTGGATTTCGATCTCGACGCTGTCAACAAGCCCTTGCGCGCCTGAACAAAACCAGACCTTGCTGGGGCCTGCTCATGGCCCTTCCCCGATCCACTCGGCGAACGGCCAGTCGCTGCCCTCGCGCATGGCATTCAGCGCGTGGCGTTCACGATGATCGATGGTGGCCAGAAAGTCATCGGCGCCGTCCATCCGTGCAAAGGCTTCCATGCCACGACGCAGAAAGCCCTGCAGGGCCGCAAAACCCGCCATGACGGCCGGCCCATGCATCATCCGAATCAAACGTCGCACCATCGGCCGGGCCACCTGCTCATCGAGCAATTCACCGAGTTCCCGGATCATGGTCATTTGCTTGTCGCGCTCGTCCCACACGGCATGGGTTCGATAGGCTTGCGCATAGACTGGCTGGGAGACTACATCCACATCCACCAGGATCACGGCAAGGTCCACGTCGAACTCGAGACTCACCGCCTGCAAGCGCATCGCATCGCCAATGGCTGCCAGCAGATGGCCGGGCAACAGGCGCTGCATCACGGGAACTACGCGGGCAAGTTGGTGATCGCGTTCCTCGACATTGAGCCCACCGTACAGCTCATCGAGGAAGAACTGACAGGCCAGTTGGTAGCGCGGCTGCGCGGCCAGGTCGGCATAGGTGGCGTCAAGCCGATCGCGCTGCCATTGCTGCAGGCGCGCCAGACTCTCGCGCACCGGCTCGAATGATTCATCGATTCGCCGGGCCACTGCCTGGTTGCGAGCGATCTGTGTTGCCAGATGCTCGACCGGGCTGGTCATGCCAACTCCCTGATCGCCTCGATCAATTCCTCGCGACGGCGACGGAACAGCGCGACGGACTCCACGTGCCGGTAGCGAACGATATGTTCTTCGTCGAGCAGGAACACGCCCCGCTTCATGCCGATCAAGGCCTTGCAGCCGTAGCGTTCGGCAACCTCAAGGTCCGGATCGCTCAACAGCGTGAACGGAAGCTGATGCTTGTCGCGAAACCTGCGGTGCGACTCGATATCGTCGGAGCTGATTCCGACCACTTCGACGCCAAGATCCCGAAAACTGTCGATGCCATCCCGGTAATCGCATAGCTGCCGGGTGCATACCGGCGTATCGTCACCCGGGTAAAAGACGAGCAGTATCCGGGTTCCCCGGTGATCAGAGAGGCGGAAGATTCCACCATCGGCATCTTCTAGCGAAAAATCTGGCGCAGAATCATCAAGTTGAACGCCCATCGTCATCACCCCGAATGCATGAAAATTTTTCAGCGTTGGCTGAGCCACGATGCAAGCCACCGTGACTGCATTATACTGAGCGAGCCAAGCCGAGTGCTTTCAATCAGGGAAAACCAGAGAACAAATGCTAAAACTGACTCCTGCTTCTTCATCGCCCGGCTTTCAGGATCGCCGACCCTCGATCGGCCTTGCCATCGCTGGCGGCGGGCCACTAGGCGCAATCTACGGATTGGGGGCCTTGCAGGCCCTGGACGAAGCCATCGACGGAATGCACATGCATGAACTCGATGTTTATGTTGGCGTCAGTTCGGGCTCTTTCCTCACGGCCAGCCTGGCAAACCAGGTCACGATGACCCAGATGAGCCGTATTTTCATGAACTCCGAGGATGCGGAGTTCGTGTTTCAACCGGAAACCTTTCTGCGCCCGGCACTGAGGGAATACCTGGCTCGCGCAAAGCGCGTGCCCTCGGTGGTTGTGGAGATGATTGTCGAAGCGATCCGTCATCCGACCAGAATCGCCCACCTGGAAAGCATTGCCGGCATCGCCAGCCTGATACCTACCGGCATGTTCAACAACCACATGATTGAACAATTTCTGGCCAGGGTGTTGTCGCGCGAGGGACGCACCAACGATTTTCGCCAGTTGGCCACCAAGCTGCGAATCGTCGCCGTCGAGCTGGATTCAGGTCAGGCCGTGCGCTTTGGTGAACCTGGCCTTGACCACATTCCGATCTCGCAGGCGGTCCAGGCTTCCGCAGCCCTGCCTGGCCTTTATCCACCGGTCGCGATCGAGAACCAGCTTTATGTCGATGGCGCACTGCGGCGCACGCTGCATGCTTCCGTGGCACTGAAGGAAGGCGCTGACCTGCTGATCGGCGTCAATCCGCTGGTGCCCTACGATGCCGATGCCGGCAAACTCAAGACACCGCGCCAGAGCCGGATGATTCGCGGCGGGTTGCCGATGGTGCTGTCACAGACCTTTCGCGCGATGATCCAGTCGCGCATGCAGGTCGGTCTGGCCAAATACGAAAAGGAATTTCCCGGAGCTGCCATGATGCTGGTCGAGCCCAACCGCAACGACGAGCAGATGTTTTTCACCAATGTCTTCAGTTACGCCTCCCGCTCCGAATTGGTCGACCATGCCTACCAGACCACCCGGGCCGAACTGCTGGCCCGAGCTGATCATCTTGAAGCCTTCCTGGAGCCGTTCGGGCTGGGCCTGAACCGTGAGATGCTCAATCGTCCGCGCGGGTTCCAGGACGCATTGAACGAGGAATCCGCCTACCTTGCGCCCGTGGGAAACAACCTCGCCCGCGGGCTCGACCGTCTGGAACGCTTGCTGGACAACCAGACCGCCGCCAACTGAAAAGACGGCGGTCAGGCAGCCGGGCGTTTCCGGACCCTCGCTTTACCAGTGAACTCCCCGCATCAGCGAGGCGAACGCCACCTGCTCCTGGGTCGGCCTGTCATCGGCACCCGGTCGCTCGCCCTTGGCCGCGGACGAATCCGGGAACATCCGGAAAGCTGAATTCATGACAATCTCCGAAGTCTTCGGCACCACCATGTGCAGGACCTGGGCGAAGATGCCGAGTCGGGTAGCGATGCGCTGGGGTCGGAAAATCACCGCTTGTTTGACCATGTCAGCAGCATCCTCCGGCGTGATGGTCGGAACAGATTCATAGATTTTTGTTGGCGCGATCATGGGCGTCCTCACCAGCGGCATGTTGATCGTGGTGAACGAGACACCGGTATCGTTGAACTCTGCCGCCGCACACCGTGCAAAGGCATCCAGCGCCGCCTTGGACGCAACATAGGCAGAGAAACGCGGCGCATTGGTCAGCACGCCGATGGACGAAATATTGATGACCTGACCACGACGCTGTTTGCTCATGGCCGGCAGAAAGCCCATGATCATCTTCAAGGCACCGAAGTAATTGAGTTGCATGCAGCGATCGTAATCGTGAAAGCGGTCATAGGACAGCGCGATGGATCGCCTGATCGATCGTCCGGCATTGTTGACCAGGATATCGACCGTCCCGTGCTCATCAAGCACTTGCTTGATCAGCCGCTCGGCATCGGCCAGGTCAGCCAGGTCGCAGGTATAGGCAAATACCGTTCCGCCGTCGGCCTCGATCTCGGCCTTCGTTTCCATCAGCGCTTCCTCACCCCGCGCCACAATGATCACTTTGGCGCCCGCCTGCCCCATCATCAACGCGGTCGCCTTGCCAATGCCGCTGGATGCGCCGGTGATCAACACGTACTTGTCTCTGATCTGACCTGACAACGACCGATCGATGAACAGCTCGGGGTCCAGGTGACGTTCCCAGTAGTCCCAGAGCACCCAGGCGTACTGGTCGAGTTCCGGCACCTTGATACCCGACCCTTTGAGCGCCCGCTCGGTTTCGCGGGTATCGAACCGGGTTGGGTAATTAAAAAGACTCAACATGTCCTTCGGGATACCCAGATCGGACAAGACCTGGTTGATGATGCGGCGGACCGGGGGCAGCATTGCGAAGCCCTGCTTGACCGGCGCCGGAATGAAGGAAAACAGGCGGGCGTCGATGCGCATCGACATCAACGGGGCATTGGCGGCCTGGGCAAACAGATTCATCACCTCACCGATACGCTTCGGGCTGGGATCGGTGAGGTGGAAGCACTGGCCGTCAAGCTTTGGCTTGTGCGCAATGTGATCCATGGCTCGAGCAACGAAATCCACCGGCACGATGTTGATCCGGCCGCCTTCCAGGCCCAGGGTCGGCACCCACGGGGGCAGCATGCGCCGCATCTTCTGGATCAGCTTGAAGAAATAATATGGCCCGTCGATCTTGTCGATTTCACCGGTCTTCGAGTGTCCGACAACAATACCGGGCCGATAGACCCGCCACGGGATCTGGCAGTTCCGTCGGACCAGGCCTTCCGATTCGTGCTTGGTACGAAAATAGGGGTGATGGAGGCCGGTCGCTTCCTCGAACATGTCTTCACGGAAGGTCCCCTGATACAGGCCCGCAGCCGCGATGGAGGAGGTGTGATGAAAGCACTTCGCCTTGATCGCTTCGGCAAATTGAATGGCGTGCCGGGTACCGTCGATATTGGCGGCCTGGTTGGCTTCATCCGGAGCCGCAAGGTCATAAATCGCGGCAAGATGAAAAAAATGCCTGATCTTGCCGGAGAGCTTGTCACAATCGGCTTCACTGACTCCCAGCTTCGCCCGGGTCAGATCGCCATTGATGGCAACGACCCGTCGGCTCTGATCCGACCATCGATCGCTGACCAGCTGGTTGAATTTCTTCTTCGACCCGCGACGGACCAGAACATAAATCGTCCCCTTCCGGTTGAGCAGCTGGTCTATCAGGTTGCGGCCGATAAAACCGGTGCCACCGGTCACGAAATAGCTCATGTAAACGCACTCCAGAACGATAGTCGAGTCATAAGATACCGTTTGTCGCGGTTTCATGCCACCATCACCGCACTCGTCACCACTATTAGGATTGACCGGTGTTGCCGCCCATGCTAGAACTAGCCTTGATAGTTCAACCCCGACCCCATATCAGAGTGAGACAAGCCATGACCGACCTGGATGCCCGCTTCAAGCAGGCTGCCGACGAAGCGCAGCAACTACCCGAGCGGCCTGACAACGATACGATTCTGAAGCTCTACGCCTTGTACAAGCAAGGATCCCAGGGTGATGTCGCCGGCGACAAGCCCGGATTCTTTGATTTTATCGGGGTTGCCAAGTACGAAGCCTGGGAGAAATGTGCGGGCATGCCGCAGGATGAGGCCAAGCAAAAGTATATTGAACTGGTTGATTCCCTCAAGGATTGAGGGGTAGCACGTGGCTCGTGATACTCGCCAGCGGATACTGGCGCGGGCACTGGATCTGTTCAATGCCGAGGGCGAACCACATATCACGACCAATCGCATAGCCGACGAACTCAACATCAGCCCCGGCAACCTTCATTACCACTTTCGCACCAAGTCCGACCTGATCGAAACACTGTTCACCGACTATGAACAAAGAATGCTGTCGCTTCTGGCGACGCCGGATGAACGCCAACCGGACATCGACGACATCTGGCTGTTCCTGCACCTGGCCTTCGAAACCATTGGGGAATTCCGCTTCATCTATCGTGATCTGACGGACTTGTGCCTGCGGTATCGTGGCCTGCACCAGCGCTTTCGCGGCATCCTGAACCTGTCGATGAACACGGCCCGTGGCTTGCTGGAAGGGCTGGCTGAAGCCGGGCAACTCGAGGCAACCCGGCGGGAGCTCGATGCCATGGTACGCAACATGGTTCTGATCAGTACTTGCTGGCTGGCCTTCGATCAGGTGCTGGACCGTGACACCGAGGCCCATCCCAATCGCGCAGCCTGGCAAGTGATGAGCCTGGTCAGCCCCTACCTCGTGCCAGAAATACGGGAGCAACTCGACGCACTGGCCGGGCAATACGCATAAGCGTTAAAAAAAGCCCGGATCAGGGGATCCGGGCCAAGTCGCAGTCACGCTATGGGCAGGAGGTCAGCCCGGACTGCTTCGGGGGAGCCGTTCAGTTGGCCTTGGGGTCGGGCTTGGCAGCTTCCGGCTTGGGGCCGGGCTTGGTTGCAAACTTCGCATCCTGCTTTTTGCCAAGATCAGCAACGCGCTTGTTCAATTCCGCCACACGACGGCTCAGGCCATTGATCTCTTCCGAGGTCGGTACGCCAAGACGGGACAGGGCGCGGGCGACGCGCTGCTCGAAGACCTTCTCGAGCTTGTCCCAGTTATTCTGGGCTGATTCACGGACTTTACCCAGGCTGCTCTCGACATCGCCCCGAACGCCACCGACGGTATCGGTGGCCATCTTGCGGCCCTTGCTTTCGAGTCTGGAGCCTTCCTTGACCAGCCGGTCAAACAGCTTGCTGGACTCGCCAAGCACCTTCCGGCCTGTCTCGTCAATGGCTTTGGTGCCCTGCTTGACGATCTTGCCGCCTTCTTCCTGGGCCAGTGCAAAAGCACCCAATCCAGCCAGCCAGATCTCGTGGGCGTAATCCTGCGCCTGATTGCCGGCAGTCTTGCGGCTGGCGGTTTGCTTCGTGACCTTTTTCTTGGCGACTTTTTTCTTGGCGGTTTTCTTGCTCATGCTAAAACTCCTTGGAGAATCCGGTTGTGGGGCTGTCATCGACAGCGTCGAGGGTTAAGATAGCGCCAGGAACTAGAGCGGTCACACTAATATGGACACCAAGAACTGGGCAGCCTTTCCGCATGACTCAAAGAAATTCGACTACCCTTCAGAGCGTTTGAACAAAACCTGGGAGGCACTGCATCGCGGTGATCGCGAGTCCTTCCCCGACCCTCAGCGTATCCTGGTGCTGCAGCCAGACCACCCGGACGCTGAAGGCGCCGCCGAAACGCTGGCTGATGCCTGGCGGGCCTATCATCGTGGCGATTTCGCTCGGGCCGTGGACCTGGGTGAGAGCCTCGGCTTGCTGGGCCACGCCGTCACCAACAAGGCCAGCGGTATCTACGCTGATTATCTGGAGGACAATGACGAGAACAAGCTGGAAATCTATACCGCCGCCATTCGACGCGCCGACAATGCGATCCGCGAATTTCCCGACGACCCCAACGCCCACTATTTCCATGCCTTTCTGCTTGGCCGGTTCAGCCAATGCATTTCAGTCGGCCAGGCGCTGGCCCAGGGGGTGGGCGGCAAGGTCAAGACTTCACTGGAGCGGGCCCTGAAGCTGGCTCCGCAACACGCTGAAGCTCACACAGCCATGGGTCTGTATCACGCCGAAATCATCGACAAGGTCGGCAAGCTGGTTGGCTCTCTGACTTACGGCGCCAGCGCTGACAAGGCAATGCAACATTTCGAGAAAGCGCTGGAGCTGACCCCGGATGCTCCCATTGCCAATCTCGAATACGGCAATGGCCTGTACCTGTTGTTCGGCGACAAGCGCCTGGACGAGTCGAACGCAGCTTACGAGAAGGCCGCCAAAGCCAAACCGATCGATGCCATGCAGAAACTGGATGTGGAGTATGCGAAAGCGTCGCTGGGCTGAAAAAGCTCAGTCGTCCGCCTCCTGCCCAACCCATTCGTGAATCATCTCGGCCATTTCCGGGCTCACCCGACCTTCCTGCGGACCGAGCAGCATGGTGAGGTGAAGCAGGTTATCGACCTCCACCAGCAGGTTTTTCATTACGGCTTCAGGGTCCGGCACCAGCTTATGGTCGGTGATCAGGCCACAAAACACCTTGCCTTCGTAGCTGATTATACTGATGCCCATGCCGATGGAACCCGACTGCGGCACCCACACCATCATCTCTTTGACCGGTGAGCCAGCCAGATAGAGCGTCTCCTGCGGTCCCGGCACGTTGGTCAGAACAGTGGTTGCCTTGCGGCTGAACAAGTCCAGTGCGGGCTTCTGCAACGCTGTCGGCCCCATACCCAGGGCGGCCAGCAGGCCCAGCGACATCACTGCCTGCTTGGAGTTCTTGAGCTCTTGCATGAACTCCGACACCTGGTACAGACGAGCCAGCGGGTTGGATTCGGCAATGGGCAGGTCAAGGAAGACCAGGCCGAAGTGGTTACCCAGGTCACGCGCATGTTCCAGCGGACGCAGATTGACCGGCACGGTGGCGCGCATGGTGAGCTTTGACGGATCGTCTCCCAAGTCGACCAGATATCGATGAAGTGCGCCCGTCATGACCGCAATAAGAACGTCGTTGACAGTGCAGCCCAGTGCCTTTCCCACTGCCTTGACCTCCTCCAGCACCAGTGGCTCGGCCCAGGCGACCTTCTTTCGCACCCCGATCTTGCCTTTGAAACGCGACGGCGGATCATCATGCAATAACAACGCGGTTGCCAGCTCGGACATGATTTCGCCGGCGCCTGTCGCGTAGTCGCCCGCGATGTGCGGCTCACGTGCCAGATGCAATGCCTCATCAATGATCTTGTGACCGATGTGCTGCACGGCATCGACACCACCACGCGCCGGTGCGACCAATCGGCGAAAGATATTGGATTCTTCAGCGCGGCGTTGCTTCCAGTCTTCCTGGGCCACCATTTTGTTCGACTTTTCGGCGCTGTTTTCGGTCAGTGACAACAACACCTGCACCAAGGCAATGCCGTCGGCATAGCAATGGTGAATCCGGGTGATGACGACCGGACCCTCGACATAGTTTTCAACCAGGTGGAACTGCCAGAGGGGCTTGGTCTTGTCCAGCGGCGTCGAAGCCAGCTCCGATACCAGTTCTTCCAGTTCCGCCTTGCCAGCATCACCAGGTAGCGCCGTGCGTCGGACATGGCAGGTCAGCTCGAAGTCTTCATCTTCCTCCCACCAGCATCCCCGGACATGATCGACAGCCTTCTGTCGAAAACGTGGAAAGGCCAGGAAGCGATTGCTGATCACCTGCTTGAGATGCTCGAACTCGACCGGCTGACTAAGAACGATCACGCCAGTGATCATCATCAGGTTCGTTGGCTGCTCCATGCGCAGCCAGGCCGTATCGACCTTGGCAATCGGTTCACGACGAGCGGTAGACACGGGCATATTCCTTGACGTAGCAAAGCCGGGACATGGATTCTTTCATGCCAGCGGCCGACGGTCAATTTCGCGACCCCACGCTCACCACAGAGGCACAGAGACACGGAGGGAATAAACAGCAAAATCAATAATCAAAATCGCGCTCTTCTCTGTGACCTCTGTGCCTCTGTGGTGAGCTTCTTTTCCTTGCCGGAGGCTCTCTAATGCACCTGGCGCTGCGGATCCGCCGCTGGGCCCGGCCCTGACTCCGGGGTCTGGTTGACGAGGTCATAGGGCAAGCGGACATGGTCGAGTCCGAACTGCTTGAATACCGGCTGCAATTGATGATGAATCAGCGGGTACAGTTGACGCGTCAGCGAGCCGTGGTTGCTGGAAAACTCCTCAAAGCTGACCGAAGCACCCTGGAACTGGCGATAAACGGCTTGCAGCACCAGTTCCACGGTAAACAGAGGCTTGTCGGCCGCATCACTCTCACGACTGCCACGGCAAACCATCCGTGCCGTCACCTGATATTGGGTCACATCCTGATCAGGCGGCATCTTGCGCGGCGTGAGTTTCAATTCGACCTTGGCGCTGAATTTTTGATCCTGCGGCACGATCTCCTTGAGATCGGCGGTCAGGCGCGTAACCTGAGTATGCCCCAGCGCAAATCTTTCCAGCAGATTGAACATCTTCAGACCCGGTCAAAACCAGTTTGTTTAATGGCTGCAAGCTCCGGGACTTTCAAGTAACAGCATTCGATGGCAAAAAAAAGCCCGCAATGAGCGGGCCTTTTTCCGAATCATTTCGCATCGAAATGCTTACTGTGGTGAAAACGTCCGTACCTGGACTGCAGCATTCGTTGCCTCGGCTTCGCCGATGTTCAGTGGCAGGTAGTCGTTGACCAGCCACAGGCGCAACTGGTTGGCGTACTGCGGGCTGAAGAAAACACCACTACGCCCCCCCGGGATGATCTCTTCGGCCTGCGGCCCGGTCGGCGTCAATTCGGCCACCTGTCGGCGTGCCGGGCCGCTGCCAAACATGAAGCTGTTGACGCCGCGAGCGCGGGCGCTGTGACTGGAGGCATCAACCGCTTCGAAGCCACCTGCCCGGGCAACGCCTGGCAGACCCTCATCAACATTGGCGAACCCACCTGCCGACGGGATGTTGAATGGCGCGCTGTTGAGGGGATGGTTAAAGACGATGCGGTGCAGACGGCCCCAGCGGTAGTCGTCCTGGTTGGTCGAATTACCAAATGCGGCAGCAAAATCATCCGATGCCAGGCGATCAAGCGCGCCCTGCAACGACGCCAGCAAGACCGTATCACGGGCCGTGGCAGGATCAGGCGCATCGGGCACGTTGAAATAGGTCAGACCTGAGGCGGCCTGGCCCTGGGTCAGCGGGAACAGGCGAAGCTGGTTGACCAATGCACGCCATGCGGTCTTGGCGCCGGGCAACTCACCTCCCAGTCCAACTGCAGTCAGGGTGCCGTCGATGGTGTTGGCGATCACTTCACCGCGCCAGACACTGTAAATGGTCGCGGCGACACTGTCGGCGATCTGCTGGTTGGTCGGCACGCTGTTGCCGGTCGGATCGCCGCCCGGGTCGAAGCCGCCTGGAACCCCGGTCGGGGTCGAGAAATTCCAGGCCGCCAGGCGACCCATGGCCTCTTCGATGCGCGGATCACCAGCCAGCGCCGCCAGGCCGGGCCATGCGCCTTCATCACCAGCATTGCTGTAGGCCTGTAGAAGATGCGGAAGCAGCAACTCGGCGTCCAGCAACTCGTTGTTGGCCTGCAAAGCTTTCATGTCGTCGATCGTGACATTGCCCTGGGCGACGAGGTCCTGCAGAACGCGATCGATTCGACCCATTCTCAGGTCGGCGTAGCCGGTATTGAGGTAATACAGGCCATTGCCGCCCGGACGCAACTGGTTCAGGGGGTTGCCATCCAGCGTGGTACCGACCGGATCGTTGTTGGCATTGGCAAGGTAACCCCAGGGCGGATTGATGACCTGCGGCATTTCATTGCGTGGAATGATCGCATAAGGGGTC
>JBGTEC010000090.1:0-10324 GCA_041747995.1 Wenzhouxiangella sp. | reverse complement strand
CTACATTGATCGGCGCGGCCGTTACGCCTGGAATCAACAGCCCGGTATCGCCCACTGGAATCTGGCCCGACTGGCCGAATGCCTGCTCGGCCTGTTGGCCGATGACGAGCAAGCCGCGCTCGAAGTCGCCGACGACATCCTCGGACGTTTCCCCGACCGTTTTACGGCGGCATACGATGCCGGCCTGACCGCCAAGATCGGGCTGGCCGCCTCGCGCGACGGCGATGCTGAACTGGCGCTCGATTTGCTCGAGCGAATGGCCGGGAACAGCGCCGACATGACCCTGACCTTTCGCCGCCTGAGCGCTTTACCGAAGGGGCATGACCGCAACGACTGTTTCGTGCGCGAACTGTTCGAGCAGCCTGAGGCCTTTGACCAGTGGGTCGGAAACTGGCGCCAACGCCTGGATAGTGAACAACGGATTGATGCTGAACGCCGACAGGCGATGGAATCGGTCAACCCGGCCTTCATCCTGCGCAACCACCTGGCCCAGCGGGCCGTGGATTCAGCGATCGAGCGCCTCGACTTCGGCCCGATGCGAGAGCTCAACCGGGTGCTGGCGCATCCGTACCTGGACCAACCCGAGTTCAGCCACCTGTCATTGCCGCCCGAACCCCACGAGCGAGTCCAGCATACTTTTTGTGGTACCTGAGGCTGACCACGCGGGCGGCACCCGCCACCAGGTCAGCAGCACTACCAGTCCGAACACGGTATAGGCAGTCACAAATACCCACCAGGGAAAATCCAGGTAGAGGACTTCGGCCATCCAATGCTCGATGAACGACTGCTGGTAAAAAGCATGGCCAGCCGCCCGGCGCAGCTCCTGCTCCCAGATCGTCAGCGGACACAAGCGCCCCAGCCACGCCTGGGCAACCACGATTGTGATCGTGACCAGGTGGGCGAGGCGAAACCAGAGATTGCGAATCCAACCCCATCCGCGAGCCCAGCCAATCAGGATCAGCGCCTGGCCCGCGATCACGAAAACCACGATCAGGGCATGCGCGACCAGCACGATATCGGCCACCAGCCCGGGATGGGGAATCTGTTCGTAGATAGTCATGGTCACCTCAGACCGCAGTCAACGCCTTGGGTGCCATTTCAAAAACCTTCCGCGATGGCTGAAGGATGTACATAATCAGGAAAACCTTTAAGAACCTGATTGAACTGCGGGTTCGGGCGGCACGATCACGGTCTGATTCCGGCCCTGGTTCTTGGCCTGGTATAGAGCCCGGTCGGCCCGTGCCAGCCAGCACGACCAACTTTCACCCTTGGCCATGATCGTGGCGCCGATGGAAATCGTCACGGGTCCGGACGGACCGATCAGGCCTCGGCGTACCGCGCTCTGTACCTTTTCTGTCGCCACGACGAGACCGTCGCCATCCGTGCATGAAAACAGCAGAACGAATTCTTCGCCGCCATAGCGGTACAGGTGGTCACCGCGGCGAATCACGTCCTGCACCAGGCAGGCCAACTCGACCAACACCTGGTCACCCGCCTCGTGTCCATGACGATCATTGACCTGCTTGAAATAATCGATATCCATGATGGCCAGGGCATAGGGCTGATTATTGCTGTAAAAGCCGGCCGTTGCGGCGACCAGATCGGTCTTCATGGCACGGCGGTTGGCGACACCGGTCAGCGGGTCAATCGAGGCCAACTGCCGGAGCTGCTCATGCTGCGTTCTGGTTCGATTGGAAAATATCAGGGCGAACAGAATCACCATGCCGGATACCGCAAGGAAGGTCATACGTTCGACCGCATCGCCGAATACGGGCTGGCTGGCAATGATCAGCAAGACGACAACGCTGACGACAGTTGCAAAACGCTGTTCGGCAATGACAAACATGGCGAGAAAGGTGGAGAAGACCCAGAGATAGCTGAGGCCGAGAAAGACCACGACCACGATACAGGCGAAACCGGTGACGATCGCCTGTATATTGCCTGCTCGATCAAGCCTGTCGGTTCGCCAGCCGTACAGGCTGGTACCGGCCAGAGCCAGCACGATGACACTGTCGACAGTGCCAATGAGCAGTTCGCCGGCCAGGAATCGGAACACCGCAAACGGCGCGATCGCCACCACCCCGAGCAGGCCAAACAGGCTCAGCAGCACCAGTTGCGGGTTGGTTCGCAGCCGAATCAGCCACGAGCCGTGGCCGTCCACGATCATGTCATTGCGTTCGGGTTGTCGCTTGCCGGCCATGGGGATCACTTGCCGTCCAGGTGGCCAGACGCCACCCTATTGATAATGCAGCTTTTGTGCCGCATCCAGATTCCCACGCGAACGATCGACATTTGACTGGCCGCCCTTCGATTGAATCGACACAATCAAAGGCTGACGCTAATTTGCGGACAGTCAAAATTGAGCGATTTAAACCACAAAACGGCATGTGGGATTTTCGGCGCCGAATCAGTCAGAATAAAAGGTGTCGCCGCCGGAGCTCGATATGATCCGATCCACCCACCTTCATCCATCTGATCTGCAGGGTCTGGCCCGGCTGGCGGTCGACGGCGTCATCGGCACCACAGCGCTGGTCGAACAGCTTCACCACACGATCGCGCGGGTTTCACCACCGGTCGGAAGACCCCGTGAGGGCACAACCAGCGGCATTACCGGCCTGGTCTATCGCTCCATCCATGGCATCACCAGTGCAGTCGGCGGCGCGACCGGCCTGGCGTTCGATACCATCGTGCCGCGGCTGGGCCTGCGCGCTTCCACGCCACAACGCGAGCAGATCCTGGCGACACTGAACGGGGTTCTCGGTGATCATCTTGACACCAGCGCCAACCCCCTTGCAATCGGCATGATGTTGCGCCAGGCCGGCCAGCCACTCCATTTGCGTACCGACAAGCTCGTCAATGCAATACCGCGCCCACAGCGCAAGCTGCTGGTGGCCGTTCATGGCCTGTGCATGAACGACCTGCAATGGGCCGGCGAGGGATCAGACCCCGGCCTGCCGACCAGCCTCGCCAAGACCCTGGATTACACGCCGTTGTTCCTTCATTACAACACGGGCCGCCATATCTCGACCAACGGCCGCGCATTTTCCGCGCTGATGGAAGAGCTGATCGAACAGTGGCCGGCGCCGGTCGAAGAGATCGTGCTGCTCGGCCACAGCATGGGCGGCCTGCTGGCGCGCAGCGCCCTGCATTACGCTCATAAAGCCGATCACCAGTGGCAGCAAAAGGTCAGCAGGCTGGTGACCCTGGGCAGCCCGCATCACGGCGCACCACTGGAGCGGATCGGCAATCGGGTCGATCGACTGCTGGCCGCAAGCCCGTACAGCGCGCCGTTTACCCGTCTGGGCAGGATTCGCAGTGCCGGCATTACCGACCTGCGCCATGGCAACCTGCTTGATGAGGACTGGAATGCGACCGATCGGTTCTCACAGCCCGGCGATCAGCGCGGGATCGTCTCCCGTCCTGACCACATCACCCACCATGCCGTGGCCGCGACCACGGGAATGCGCGCTGAATCCGTCAGATCACGCCTGATCGGCGATGGACTGGTCCCGCTCGACAGCGCACTGGGCCGACATTCGAACCCGCACCTGGACCTCGACATTCGACCGGAACATCAATCAATCGCCTGGGCCACCAACCACCTTGGCCTGATCCACTGCCCGAAGGTCCGGGAAACCGTCTTTCGCTGGCTCGCCTGAGCGGTTTATGACTGAATGTCCGATGGCTGTTGGGTCGTCCGGAAGCGCGATCGGTGACGTTGAAATCAACTTACGCAGGCTTTGAAAGGGATTTATGGTTGGTCCTTTGCCCTGGCCAGTGACCGCAAGCGGTAAAGGAGCCTCTGGATATGAAATGCTTTTGCCGGACACGTCTATACAAGGAGTAGTCAATGAGCGAGCGCAAGGTGGATGTCGCCATCATCGGTGGCGGAACGGCAGGCATGGTGGCTTATAAACAGGCACGCAGGCACACCGACAGCGTGGTGCTGATCGAGGGCAATCAATTCGGCACCTTGTGCGCCCGTTCTGGCTGCATGCCCAGCAAACTGTTGATCGCGGCTGCCGAGGCCGCTCATGGCGCGCGTCAGGCCGGCCGGTTCGGGATCCGGGTCGATTCGGTGGGCATCGATTCCAGGGCGGTCATGACACGCGTAAAGACCGAGCGTGACCGCTTCGTGTCCGGCGTTCTGGAGTCGATCAAGCGCATCCCTGATGGCGACATCATCAGGGCCAAGGCCCGCTTCACCGCGCCGCGGGAGCTGTTGTTTGACGATGGCCAGCACATCCTGGCCGACCGAATCGTCATCGCCGTCGGCTCCAGCACCCACGTTGTGCCGATGCTCAAGGCGGCTGGCAGCCGATTGATCACCAGCGATGATGTTTTCGAATGGGACGATCTGCCCGGCTCGGTTGCCATCTTCGGCCCCGGCGTGATCGGACTGGAGCTGGGTCAGGCATTGAGCCGGCTGGGCGTGCGGGTGCGGTTGTTCGGCGTTGGCGGCGCGGTCGGATCAATCCATGACGCCGAAATTCGCAAGGTCGCGCTGGCTGGATTCAACCGTGAATTTGCGCTCGATCCCGACGCCACCGTCCATGAGATCCGTGAGACCGATGGCGGCGTGACCATCCGCTTCGACAATGAAAATGGCGCCGAGGCAACCGAGAAGTTCGACTACCTGCTGGCGGCAACGGGCCGGCGGCCCAACGTGGACAGTCTGGATCTGGACAAGTCGGATCTGGCGCTGGATGAGCGCGGCGTGCCCCTGTTCGACCGCTATACCATGCAATGCGACAGCAGCCCGGTCTGGATCGCTGGCGATGCCAACAACGACGCGCCGTTGCTGCACGAGGCGGCCGATGAAGGCCGGATCGCCGGCGCCAATGCCGGACGCTATCCGGAGGTTCGGGTCGGATTGCGTCGCGTGCCCATGACGGTGGTATTCACCGATCCGCAGATTGCCACGGTCGGCCTGACCATTCAACAGGTGGACCGGCACTGCCAGGGCCGCTTCGGCACCGGCTCGGTCAGCTTCGAGAACCAGGGACGAAGCCGGGTGATGGGCAAAAACCAGGGGCTGCTGCGGGTCTATGGCGAATACGGCACCGGGTTGTTCATGGGCGCTGAAATGTTCGGTCCGGCCGCCGAGCATATCGCACATCTGCTGGCCTGGGCGGTGCAGTCACGACTGACGGTCGAGGACCTGCTCGACATGCCCTTCTATCACCCGGTAATCGAGGAGGGCCTGCGCACCGCGCTGCAGGATCTCGATCGCAACCTGCGATCCGGCGAAGTTCAGCCCGGCGACTGCATGGACTGCGGGCCGGGGGTTTGATTCAGTCAGGCACCGCCGAATTGCACTGCGCATGAGCGACCCTCTCGTCGCGAAATCCCAACATCGTTCGCGGCCAGAGGGCCGCTCCTACCCTGAACCAAAAAGCCTGCCTACAGCGTTGTTCAGTGATGATCCAAAAGGATCTCGGCGACCTCGGCGCCCAGGTGATGACTGAGTAGCTCACGGTACCCGATGCTGTTCAGCAGCCCGCCGTCGGCATGAAAGAACTCGGCCAGAAGGTCTTGCCAGTCGTTGTTCAGGGGCATGATGATGCCGAATTCCTCGCCCGGATCGTCGAAGACGGGGTGGTGACGTAGCGGCGCGCCGCCCTGCCGGGCGCGATAGTAGTTGTAGGCATCGATATAGGCAAAGTGGGTGCCTTCGGCGACCCGGGTGATGATGTCATCATTCGAGCTGCTGAACTCCAGCGGCATTTCCAGCCAGTGCCGCTCGGCCAGCTCGCGCAAGCGCATTTCATGCAAGGTGCCGGCAAAGGCCAGGGCATTCAGGTTGGCAAAGCCCCGCGCCAGATTGGCACGATCATCAACCGGTTCGACATCATGGTGGCTGATCAGAACGGCCACATTGGTGACATAAGGCGGGGAGAAGGCCAGCTCTTGGCGACGCGCTTCGGTGATGGTGACATTGCCCAGCCCGAACACCCCGCCTGAGGCGTCGCGAACACGCTGATAGAACGTCGACCAGTCGCGCTCTTCCACGAATTCCTGTGTCAGTGCCAGCTCATGTTCGTCGCGAGCCCAGTCGGCAAAGCGGCGCATGATCTCGACCGTGACACCGGTCAGTTCGCCTGCCTCATCCCGATAGGCCCATCCGGTGGAATCCACGTACAGGACCATCAGCTCGGCCACACCATTACCTGCGGCATCTTGAATACACTGGCCCTTGTCGGCGTGGGTCGGGTTTGCCAATAATGGGCTTGTGATCAGAGAGCTTGCGATCAACAAGACAATCTGCACGGCAATCGGGGCAAGACGGTTCATTCGAGGCACGGGTGATTTCAGAGGGGCAGGCTGGCAACCAGCATAGCAAACGAAAGCCCGTTAGGGAGCTGTCAGCCCAGCTAGCCCCAGCGCCGTGCCGAGACGATCAGTGCTATTGAGCAGAACGCGCACCTGGCGCTGTAGACGCGAATCACCGGCGAGCAGCAAGCGGTCACCGAGCGCCAGTTCGGTCGTGGCGGACGGAAGAAGGCGTACGTCCTGACCGCGGCGCAGGAGCAGCACCGTGATCGGTCGGCGTCCACCCTCTCGGTCCCCGGCATTTTGAACGGCGCCCACGGTGACGGACCGGCCGCTGCTGATCATTTGGGCCAGGGCAGGCGCTCGCCGTTCGCTGATACGCAGCGACATCAACTCGGGACGGGAAGGATCCTCCAGATCGGTCAGCCGGTCGAGCAGTTCACCGTTCAGCTCATCCTCACGGGCCAGCAACTGAGCGAAAAAAGGCTGGACAAGGGTGGAGCGGATGGAGACCAGGATGTTGCCGGCAATGACGCTGCTGGGCTGGCCGATGAAATCGGGCTCGGCGGCCTGGAACAAGGCATGACTGGACAGGCCGTTTTCCAGCACCCCGAAAAAGAGCGTGTCATTGAGCTGGCGGGCGGTGATCAGGATGGAGAGGTTATCGACATCGTTCGGCGTGGTAGCCAGAATGCCAACCGACCGCTCAATGCCGGCCTCCAGCAAAGTCTCGGCCTGGGTGCCACGGCCGCGGACCGTTCCCTCCGGCAGGCCCTTGCGATCGGTCGCTGCTTCAATCACGGTCACGCTCATGCCAGCCTCCATCAGCATGGCGTGCAGCGCCTGGCCGAGACGGCCGAAGCCGCACAACAGCCAGTGACCGGTCGGCGGCCGGCGCACATTCGGAATGCGTGCGTCGGGACCGGTTTGCAACCAGTGGTAAAGACGGAACGTCGCCGGCTTTTCGATCGCCAGGCGCATCCGCCGGACGTATTCATCGATCGGGCTGACGACATTGTTGGTGTCGAACGAGCGCATGTTGTCGGCTACGCTCCTGCGGTCAGCGCGTGCGTGGACGGCGCAATTGCGGTTAAGCAGCTTGGCCGTGACAGAAATCTTCAGATTGACCCGATCATCGCCTGTCACAGCCATGACCCCGATGCACCAGCGACTACGCAAGCCGGCCTGAATCAGGTTGTCCGGTTGGCTGGCATCGAGGCAGAACGAAACCACTGGCCCGCGGTGAGCCTGGACCGATAACGCATCGATCTTGGTCGCGTTATGATCGACGACCACCAGTGGATAGCGCTGTCTGCTCAATGCCTCAGTCAGCAGCCGGCCCGTATCACCAAAGCCGCAAACCAGGTAGAACGGCTGGTCGATCCCCTCGACAGTACGACGAAACCGTCGACGCTGCAGGGTGCGAATAAACACCGGATCCTGCACCAGCGAGATGATCGTGCCGATCGAAAACAGCCACGCGGTCACCGTCAGGTAAATGCACACGATGGTCCACAGTCGCTGGGCCGACGAGAACTCGTAGGGCACTTCGCCGAAGCCGATGGTGCTGCCGGTATAGCTGACCACATAGAACGCCTCGAACAGGCTCAGGCGCCACGGGTTGCCCTGATCGTCCTCGCCCGGCATCAGCGTGAAGCCGACCGTTGCAATCGCGTAGGCAGAAATCAGCACCACCAGCGGGGCGCGCATGCGGCGGAAGAACACGAAGGCGAAGGAGTCGTGCATGCCAGTCCTGGCCTTTTAGCGACTGTAACCGGCGGTGTCCATGGTCAACAGCACCACCGACAGCACATTGGCCAGCAGTGCACCGCCGGACAAGGACACGATCGTTGCCATCACCGCGGGCGTCAGACCGATATCGGTCACATGGACGGCAATCGTCCAGACCAGGGCCGCGGCAATCAGTTGCAGGTCCACCACCAGGCTGGACGCCAGCAGCATGGCGCTCATCTGCGAGCGCTCACCCAGCTTCATCACCGTGGCAATCAGCCCGACGACCAGGGCGGCAAACAACTCGTAGACATTGTGATGGGCGGGGTTGTCGATCTCGCCGAGAAAAAACCCGAAATTCAGAGTCAGCGCCAACAAGACGAAAAACCCGAATACCACCTTGCTCATATTCATGTGCTTGCTTCCGCATAAGGACTTGTTCAGTCATTATGCACATCGCTCGGTTGCGACCAAGTTCAAGGCCATGGTCGGGACGAATGTCTGTCAGGCCTGGTCTGTCCAGAATTGACATCCCGCCGGCGCGACAGCAAAATAGTAGGATGACAAGAGATCCTTGCCATATCAATCCCGATACGGTTCGGATCTGGATAATCCAGGGAGTGGAACAATGAAAAAGCATACGGAATCCGGTTTTCCCGGGTGTCGACTGATTGTCCTGTCGGCGCTCTTCATGGGTACAGCGTGGGCCACAGACGTCCAGCATGGCATGGTCAACGGAGAGGGTGAGCTCGGCCTGGCCGAGCGCGGCGTCGTTTCAGACCCGATCGCCGGTATTGTCGTAGAGGGTGACTCCTATTTTGCCTACACGGATGAATCGAGCACCTGCAACGACGACGGCACATTCGATGTCAATTCCTCGGCAGCCTACGCTCAGATGGAAGGAACGATCCAGACCTCGGAACGCAATCCCGCCCTCGCTACTGGCGAACAGATCATCCGCGGCCCAGCTGGCGAATCGTCAGGCGACGGCCAGTGGAATGGATTCCAGGACTGGCCGTTGGAGCCCGACGGAACGGCTTTTGAAACCATTCGCGGCCGCGATGGCGACGCCCTGGACAGCAATCTCATCTACGAGGTGACCGTCCACTACGATTGCAACGGGGTCAATGCAGGCGATCCGCCCGCCCTTCAGTTCGAAGCGTTTCATCGCGGGCAGGGCGCGGGTAGCAGCCATTCAGTTCCGGCGCTGTCGAGCCGCGGTTTGCTGCTCTTCGGATTGCTGATCCTCGCTGTCGCCGTGTTGCGGTTGCGCTCCAGCTAGAAGAGTTGTACCCCCATCCAGCAAGGAACCGGATGGGGCAGGGAAAGAGGCCCGAGTGTACCCCGTCATTAATCCTGTAACATTCAGAGTGTGACTGAGTCGACAGT
Source organism: Wenzhouxiangella sp. (assembly GCA_041747995.1). Classification (GTDB taxonomy): domain Bacteria; phylum Pseudomonadota; class Gammaproteobacteria; order Xanthomonadales; family Wenzhouxiangellaceae; genus Wenzhouxiangella. Next base: position 931 of record JBGTEC010000090.1, on the reverse strand, counting down.
GCAAGGCGCGACCCGCAGTGAATGGCAAGCCCTTTACAAGGGACGGAACGCAGCAATGTCGACTCAGTCGCACTCCCGAAGGGCGAGCCGGAAAGCGCTCATCTGCGGCGTCAGGGCTCTTGGAAAGGCATTAAGCATTCCCGGCGAGCCCTGCCTGGCAGCTAAGCGCTTTCCGACTCGCTGAATGTTACAGGATTAACGACGGGGTACACTAGCGCCGACCGCCGCGTTTGCCGCCGCGCGGGCGTTCCTCGCGCACCTGGATCGACTGCCCATTCAGTTCGACGCCATCAAGTTCGGCCATGGCGGCTCGCGCCTCGTGGCCTTCCATGTCGATCATGGCCACACCACGGCAGCGGCGGGTAAAGATGTCGAGCGGCAGTTTCAGGCTGCGAACGGTGCCGCAGCGGGAGAACAGTTCGCGGAGCTGACTTTCGCGGGTCTCTGGGTGGATGTTCCGAACAAAAAGGGTTTTCATACGTGGGCGGCCTCCGGGCCGGATATTGGAGCGCGTGAGATCTGCATGAAAGCTGAGCTGGATTGCGCTGGGCAAGGAAATCCAGGACTGACTGTATGATCTGGCTCGAATAGGCGGTCCAGTCGACCGGCCTGTCTCGCCTCTATGTGGGTATTGATTGCGTGCTTAACAAGGCCGTTCGATACCCGAATAATCAGACCAGGCACGAGCATCACATTTATTTTTGAAAAAGATGGCTTTTTCCTGAAACGAGGGGTATAGTGCTGTACAGCTGCGCAACAGAGCAGTGGTTGAATTTGGTCGTATTCCTTTCGTTTACCCCTCAAACTCCTCCATTCACTGAACTGACAGCACCATCGGAGCCTGGTCGACGCTCGACCTTACTCCATATACGTTTAATTTTTGAAAGGTAGTAATGATTATGTCTAACAGCACCGGTACGGTGAAATGGTT
>JBGTEC010000089.1:0-2494 GCA_041747995.1 Wenzhouxiangella sp. | reverse complement strand
CATGGGAAAGTCGACCGTGCCGGCATCGGCAAAAACCTGCGGAACGAGGACTGCAAACTGCCCGCTGAGCTGGGTCAGGCGGACCATAACGACAGAAAAACCCTCATCATGGCAGCCGACGCGCCAGATCTGCACCCGGACCTCGGTGTCATTGAAGGTGCTGCCGACGCTGGGCGCCAAAACCACCTCATCCCACAACTCGTTGGCGGCGGAAAATGGCTGTTCCGGCAAAGACAGCGCAATGCAGCCTGGCGGGAAAGGCGAATTCAGGTCGGTCAGCACGTTGATTTCACCGGTGGCCGCGGCGCGGGTTGCCAAGATAAGGAGCAAGACGAGTATGACGTGACGCATGGTTTTTCCGATTCTTCGATCCAAGCCTGCGTTCATTGTAGGCCCTTGAGTCTGAAGATGGGCTGAATGGGTGTATCGCAAATGTTTGATCCATGTACCATGTTCGGGCAGCCGGGTTGTCCATCGGTTAAAATCCCGGCAATTAAATTCCGGGAGAGACCCTCAAAGATGGCTGGTCACAGCAAATGGGCCAATATCCAGCACCGAAAGAAGGCGCAGGACAGCAAGCGTGGCAAGATTTTCACCCGGCTGGTCCGGGAAATCAGTGTGGCGGCACGGGAGAGCGGCGGAGACCCCGATGCCAACCCGCGGCTGCGTCTGGCCATGGACAAGGCCAATGCGGCCAATGTGCCCAAAGACAATATCGAACGGGCGATCAAGAAAGCAACCGGCGATCTCGAAGGGGTCAGCTACGAGGAGATTCGGTACGAGGGTTATGCACCCGGCGGGGTGGCGGTGATGGTCGACTGTCTGAGCGATAACCGAAACCGCACAGTCGCCGCGGTTCGGCACGCCTTTTCCAAGCACGGCGGCAATCTGGGCACCGACGGCTCCGTCGCCTACATGTTCGAAAAAAAGGGCGTGATCACCTTTGCTCCGGGCGCCAGCGAGGAAAAGATCATGGAAGTCGGGCTTGACGCCGGGGCCGAGGATATTGTCAGCGATGCTGACGGCAGTATCGAAGTGCTGACTGCGCCGGAGAATTTCGAGGCCGTTCGGGACGCATTCAAAGCCGTGGATTTGCAGCCGGACGAAGCCGAAATCACCCAACGCGCTGACACCTTGATGGCGGTGGATATCGAGGCAGGGCAAAAACTGCTGAAATTTCTTGATGTGCTGGAGGAACTCGACGATACCCAGGATGTGTGGTCGAATGCCGATATTCCATCGGAAGCCTATGATTGACCTGCCGGACGGCATGGCCGGGTCCCGGTGAGGATTCTCGGCCTGGACCCGGGTTCGCGCATTACCGGCGTGGGCATCATTGAAAACGAACGGGTGATCCATGCCGAAGCGTTGCGGCTCGGCGGCGGGCCAATGCCGGAACGTCTTGGCATGATATTCGAGCGGCCGCGGGTCATTATCGAAACACATCGTCCGCAGATCGCGGTGGTGGAGACGGTATTTATGAGCCGCAACCCGCAGGCGGCCATCAAGCTGGGTCAGGCGCGCGGCGCGGCGATTTGCGCCGCTGTTGCCGCTGGTCTGGAAATTCATGAATATGCCCCGCGGGCGATCAAGCAGGCCATCGTCGGCCGGGGAGGTGCCGCCAAGGAGCAAGTACAGCACATGACCAGAATTCTGCTGAAACTTGACCACGATGTGGGCGAGGATGCCTCTGATGCCCTGGCCGCCGCCTTGTGCCATTTCAATACCGCCCGAACCAACAGCCGGCTGCCAGCCGGTGTGGTGCTGCGTTGATTGTCCAGCTCAAAGGCACGGTGATCGGCCGGCAGCCACCCCTGGTCACCATAGATGTCGGCGGGGTCGGCTACGAAGCCGAAGTGCCCTTGAGCGTGTTTGACCGTCTGCCGCAGGCCGGTGAGCCCGTGACTTTGCTGACCCACATGGTCGTGCGGGAAGACTCCCAGACCCTTTATGGCTTTGCCAATGCCGGAGACCGGCAACTGTTTCGTGAATTGCTGAAGGTGTCCGGTGTTGGTCCGCGTCTGGCCCTGGCGATTTTGTCCGGTGTCAGTGGCGATGATTTCGCGCTGATGGTCGAGGCTGGCGATACCCAGGGACTGACCCGTCTGCCGGGCATCGGCAAGAAAACGGCCGAGCGCCTGATCCTGGAGATGCGCGGACGCCTGCCCGACATTGCCGACAGCGGTGGGGCGGCGATTCCGGCGGATGCGGCCAGTGAAGCCCGGGCAGCGCTGACATCCCTTGGTTATTCAGCGGCTGAGGCATTGAAGATGGTCCGGGCCGTCGCCGATCAGAACCAGCCGGCCGCGACCCTGATCCGGGCCGCGCTCAAGCAAAAGATGCAGGGCTGAAATAGTGTACCCCGTCGTTAATTCTGTAACTTTCAGAGTGTGACTGAGTCGACAAATCAAGGCGCGAACCGCAGTGAATGGCCAGCCCTTTACAAGGTTCGCAACACGGGCGACGGCTACGCTCGCAAGGCTTTATTCGCTGC
>JBGTEC010000088.1:0-18221 GCA_041747995.1 Wenzhouxiangella sp. | reverse complement strand
GGCCGGACGAGGGCTGCGCGGGCTGATCGGCTGCACCCAGCCGCGCCGGATCGCGGCGCGCGCGGTGGCCCGACGAGTGGCGGAGGAAATGAATACCGAAGTCGGCCAGGCGGTCGGCTTCCAGGTGCGCTTCAATGATCGGGTCTCGGCCGACAGTTACGTCAAATTCATGACCGACGGCATCTTGTTGGCCGAAGTCCACCGCGACCGCACCCTGGATCATTACGACACCCTGATCATCGATGAGGCCCATGAGCGCAGCCTCAATATCGATTTTCTGCTCGGCTATCTGCGCCAGTTGCTGCCCCGACGGCCCGACCTGAAAGTCATCATCACCTCGGCGACCATCGATACCGAGCGCTTCGCCGATCATTTTTCAGGCGCGCCCATCATCACTGTCGAAGGCCGGGGCTACCCGGTCGAGACCCGCTACCAGCCACCACAGGAATCCGAAGACCTGGCCCGCCAGGTCAAACGCGCCGTGGACTCTGTCAGCCGCATTGACAGGCGCGGCGATATCCTGGTTTTCCTGCCGGGCGAGCGCGAGATCTTTCAGGTCTCGCGCCTGCTTCGTCAGTCGGCGCTGAGTCATACCGAAGTTCTGCCGCTGTACGCGCGCCTGCCCTCGGCCAGTCAGGACCAGATCTTCCGTCCAGGAACCGGGCGGCGCATCGTGCTGGCCACCAATGTGGCCGAAACATCACTGACCGTGCCCGGCATTCGCTTTGTGATCGATTCCGGACTGGCTCGTATCTCCCGGTACGCGGCGCATTCGCGCGTGCTAAGACTGCCGGTCGAACCCGTCTCCCAGGCCTCGTGCAATCAACGCGCCGGGCGCTGTGGACGAATCGGACCAGGTACCTGTATTCGCCTTTTCGATGAAGCCGATTTTCTCGCCCGCCCAGAGTACACCGAGCCCGAAATCCAGCGCGCCAGCCTGGTCGGCGTTGTGCTTGAAATGCTCGCGCTCAAGCTGGGCGAGCCGGAAGACTTTCCGTTCGTTGACCCGCCCCCTCGAAGATTACTGGGGGAGGCCTGGCAGACGCTGGTGGAGCTGGGCGCGATTGATGAGGCGCGCAAGCTGACCGTTGTCGGTTCGCAACTGGCCCGCCTGCCGGTGGACGCCCGCCACGGGCGCATGCTGATCGAGGCTGCCGAGCGCGGCGTACTGGCCGAAATACTGGTCCTGGTCGCCGCCTTGAGTGTGCCCGATGTTCGCGACCGCCCGCTTGAGCACCAGCAGGCGGCCGATCAGGCCCACCAGCAGTTCGTAGTGCCAGAATCGGACTTTTTGACCTTGCTGAAGCTCTGGCAATGGTGGCAGGACTGCCGGAGCGAGCACTCGCGCAGCCAGGCTGACAAGCTGGCCCGCAAGCAATTTCTTGCCCCGCAGCGACTGCATGAATGGGGTCAGTTGCATGGTCAGCTCAGCCAGATCGCCCGCGAGGAAGGCCTGAGCCAGGTGAAGAATTCTGTCAAGAAAATGACGGTACAGGCCGGCCCGGACGACGACTCTAAAAAGGGATCGCCAATAGAACAGGCTGTTCACCGATCACTGCTGGCCGGTCTGCTCGGCTTGGTCGGGCAACACACCGAAAACGGCGAATATCACGGCGCTCGCGGCCACCAGTTCCGGATCTTTCCCGGCTCGGTGCTGGCCCGGCGCAGCCCCGGCTGGGTGATGGCCGGCGAACTGGTCGAAACCGGCAGGACCTATGCCCGCATGGTCGCGCCGGTCAAGCCGGAATGGCTGGAACAGCAGGCCGCCCACCTGGTCAAGCGACGGGTCTTCGACCCGCATTGGGATCGGCGCTCGGGCCGGGTCATGGGTTACGGACAGGTCAGCCTGCACGGCCTGGTGCTGGTGGCAAAACGTCGCGTTCACTACGGCCCGCATGACCCGGTTGGTGCCCGAGCGCTGCTGATTCGCCATGCGCTTGTCCGTGGCGAAGTTCACGCCCGGGCGGAATTTCTCAAGCGCAACGAGCAGTTGCGCGAGGAACTGGCTGAACATGAGCACAAGCGTCGCCGGCGCGACGTGCTGGCTGCCGAGGCGGAACTGGAGGCGTTCTTCGATCAACGTCTGCCGGCCGGAATCTTCACGATCAAGGCCTTTGCGAGCTGGTACGAAGCATTGACGCCGGACCAGCGTGATCGCCTGCTGTACGACCGAGCTACCCTGCTGCGCGATGAGGCGCCCCTGGCTGGACAGGAAGCTTTTCCGGACCATCTGGTGATCGGCACGGAGCGCTTTCACCTCGAATATCGATTCGAGCCTGCCAGCGAGCGCGACGGGGTGACAATGACATGCCCCTTGCACCTGATCAACCGCCTGGATGCCGGCCGACTTGATTGGCTGGTACCGGGCCTGTTGCATGAAAAGGTCACCGCCCTGATCGCCAGTCTGCCGAAATCCAAACGTCGCAGCCTCATTCCCGCCGCCGAATACGCGCGTGCCGCGGTAGAAGCCCTCGGAACACCGGAGGGTAGTCTGCTGGAGCGACTGTCACGGGAACTGGCCCGCATGTCGGGCTTGTCCATTGAGGCGGCAGACTTCAAGCCCGAGAAATTGCCACGCCACCTGTTCTTCCTCGTCCGAGTGCTCGGTGACGAGAGCGAGATTCTCGGCGAAAGTCGCGACCTGGCAGCACTTGCCGACCGGTTCGCCGACCGCGCCCGGCGCGAGTTCATGGCGCGCCAGGCCGATCACTGGCAACGCGATGGCCTTCGGCCACAAGATTTTGACAATTTGCCCGAGTCAGTGACCACGCGTGGTGGCCACCAGGCCTGGCCCGCCCTGGTAGACCAGGGGCAACGAGCCGGCGTGCGCCTGTTCGACACCCGCCCCGAAGCCATCCAGGCGCATCGCGACGGGCTTGCCGCCCTGATTCGCGCCAGCTTGACCGACAAGTGGAAATACCTGGAAAAGAACAACGGACTGTCGCGCCAGGCGCAACTGGCCTGGACCCGGGTGGAGGCCATTTCCGAACTGGCCAAGGCGCTGTGCGACCTCGTCCTGCGCGGCTTTCTCGACGACGCCTGGCAGATCCGTGATCGCCAGGCCTTCGACCAATTGGTGGCCGACATCCGGTCCCGGCTGGTTGATCGTCATCGCCAGTTGGCCAACGTGCTCGATACCTGCCTCAAAGCCTGGCACGAAATCAACCGGCGCCTCGACAGCCTCGCGCAAGCCGCCCCGACGGCAGTTGAAGACATGCGTACGCAGCTCGACGATCTGATGTATGCCGGCTTTCTGGTCGATATTCAGGCCGACCGGCTGCTGGAATATCCCCGCTACCTCAAGTCGATTCAGGCCAGGCTCGACGCCCTGGAACTGGACCCTGTGCGCGATGCCAGCAGGATGGCTGATATTTTGCCCTGGTGGGAGCGCTACCTGGCGCATCTTGCCGAAGGTGGCTGGTACACTCCCGAACTTGATCAATTCCGCTGGCTGATCGAAGAGTACCGGGTCCAGATTTTCTCCCAGAAATTGGGCACGCGTCACAAGGTGTCCGCTACCCGGCTTGATCAGAGCTGGAAGCAAATACAGTCAATCCTGCAAGTTCGAGCTGAAAACTGAGCCATTCAGCTTAAAAAAATGCCCGCATTGACTTGAAATACTGGAACTTTTCTTGATCCGCTGTGGTCTTTTTGCTGATTAGGGCGATACAATACGAATAACAACAACCGCTAGAGGGACCGCTTCATTGAAATTCATGTCCGTTCCGCGACTTTCCATGGCATTGGCTTTGGCCGGTTTTGCAACCTTGGGCCTGGCTGAAAACATTCAGCGCACGATCGAGCCGACGCCCTTGGTATTTTCTTTGACGGGCGCTGATCTTGGCGTTTTTCCGGTCGTCATCGCGCAGGGCGATACAAGCGCGCTGTCTTATGATCTGACCACGGGCATTATTCAGTTTTCGGTTGGCAACGCCAGCACGCTCCGTTATGAGGATCCACTGTTCTGCTTTGATCTTTCCGGCAACGTCGCGCCGCCGGTCAGCCTCCAGACCCTGGATGCCAATGGTGACGTGGTCATTTCCGGTTTCGGCCTGGGCACAGCATTCAATTACCTGCTCAGCAACGACGAGATTCGCCTCAACCCGCCGTCCCAAGCCCAATGCTTTTACCGCAGCGAAACCACCGGCGATTTCGGCCTGTTCGGGCGAGCACCGGCTGCCCTTGTCGAGGCGCCGGAAGAGATGATTCATTCAGACCGCTTTCAAACCACAGACCGGGTCAGCGTCGAATTTGTCAATCTGCCAGCCTTTCTGATCCCCGGCGAAGCACTGACTTACCAGGTGGTCATCAGCAATGAGGGCACGGCCAGTCTTCACAATGTTGCCTTTCAGGAACTGTATCCACGCAATCACCTGCTGTACGATTCCGCGCTGACCGCCGGTCAGTGGACCTGCGACAACGGCGGCAGCTCAGCCACTTGTCCGGCTGCCAGCAACTCCAGCGCAACGTCAATGCGTTTCACCGGGCTTGATCTGCCCGTAGGTTCGAGCCTGACTTTCAACATAAACCGTGAAGTTCATTTGGATTCCCTGACAAGCTCGGTCACTGACCTGCGGGCCGGGGTTGTCGCCGGTACCGGCACAAACGCACCGTTCGACGTGGCAGAACGAACCATCACCATCATCGGCGAGGCCCAGAGCCTGGTCGCGCAACAAGACGCATCCGCCCGCGCCGGCGAGACTGCCACGATCAATGTGACCGCGCTGGATGCGAACAAAACGCCGGTGCCGTTTGTCCAGATTGATGTTTACGATGATGGCGGCATGATCATGGGTTCATTGACCGAATTCACATCGGCCGAAGACGGATCTGCCCAGTTCGAGGCAACCGCAACGGCTGCAGGCCCATACACCATCCAGTTCAGCGCCGAAAACATGGGCACGACCTCGGCCATGGTGATGATCAACGCGGCTGACCCGGCCAATATCGCGGCCAGCGCCGCATCGACCCCGGCCGTTGCCGATGGGAATGACACGGTCAGCTTCGAAGTCTACGTCGAAGATCAATATCAGAACCCGGTCGCTGCCAGCCTTGTCGTTATTGAAGACAGTGACGGGCTGAATATCACCAGCGCTGATCCTTACACTGACATCAATGGCACGGCAAGCTTCGGCGGCAGCTCTACCCTGTCGGGCGAGTTCACCGTGACATTCGGCGTTGATGACGGCATTTCCGATTCGGCCGCGGCAAGCTTTATTGCCGGCGATCCGGCCGCAGTGGTGTTCGAACAGCAACCAACCAATACCGTCGAAGGCATTGCCATCAGCCCGCCAGTGGTTGTGCGCATCCTCGACGCCAACGGCAACTGGGTCGCAACGGATAATGGAAGCAACGTCCAGTTGCGGCTCTTCCAGGGAAGCACCCTGCTTGACTCCGAAATCGGCTTCGGCTTCGCCCAGAATGGTGAAGTGGTCTTTGACAACCTAGTATTGAATACCGAAGGCGCCGACTATTCCCTGCTGGCCGTGGGTTCACATCCAAACGGTTCGTTTTCATCAGTTACAAGCGACTTGTTTGTAGTCACCGCGCCATAGCGTTTCCCACTTTGGTCGGTATGCCCGGTGATGCAGCAGGTATGCACCGGGGCTGAATTGTGCAGGTCTGACCGTTGAACCAGAGACTCCAATGACTTCTGCGGGCGACCCTGCCAACAATCTGAAGAAATGGCTCGCCGACTACCACCTCAAGCTCCCGCAAACGGAGGCGGGCGTTCCCGATCAGGCGCTGGAACAGCTTCTGGACCTCGCCGACGCCAGCCAGGCTGTTTCGCTGGTTCTGGCGGCGCTCCAGGCGCTCTCCAGGCTCTCCCCCGACACCGATACCGTCACCGCCACCGTGCTGCTGCCGATCATGCAAGCCCATGGCGAACTACCGGACGGTCTTGCCGGAAAGTTGCCTGAGCCCGTACTCAGTCTGCTCTCCCAACTCACGACCCTGACCCACTTCGGGCGCACTTATCTTCCCGATGACAGCACCCGTGCCGAAGGTTTGCGCCGCCTGCTGCTGGCCCTGGTCGCGGATGTCCGGGTGGTGCTGATCGCGCTGGCCTGGCAACTCGCGCGTCTTCAACTGGCTGACCGGCTTGACGAGCAGACGCGCCGCGAGGTTGCCCGCGAAACGCGGATCATCCATGCGCCACTGGCCAACAGACTGGGGGTCTGGCAATTGAAGTGGGAACTGGAGGACCAGGCCTTTCGCTACCTGGAGCCGCAGACATTCAACAATATCAGACAACTGGTTGCCGAGCGGCGCACAGACCGGGAGGCGTTTATCGCCTCATTCATGGAGCAGTTGCGTCAGGTGGCAACGGAGGCCGGTATCAAGGCCGACATCAGCGGGCGGGTCAAGCATATCTATTCGATCTGGCGCAAGATGCAGCGCAAGGGGCTGGATTTCCATGAACTGTTCGATGTGCGTGCCGTCCGTGTGCTGGTCGACACTGTCGCCGAATGCTACACGGTGCTGGGCCTGGTCCACACGCACTGGCAACCGGTTCCCGGCGAATTCGACGATTACATCACCAACCCCAAGGCCAATCTTTACCAGTCGTTGCATACGGCGGTATCCGGGACAAGCGGTCGCGTGGTCGAGGTTCAGATTCGCACCCATGAGATGCATCGGCATGCTGAGCTGGGGGTTGCGGCCCATTGGCGCTACAAGGAAGGCGGGCCGCGCGACACGGGGCTGGAAAAGCGCATTGGCCTGATGCGCAAGCTGCTGGATGGCATCGAACAGGAAGACGATGACGCCAGTCTGCTCGAGAGTTTCCAGAACATCACCAGCGAGGACCGGGTGTATGTCCTGACGCCCACCGGTGAGGTCAAGGATCTGGCCGCCGGCGCCACGCCGCTGGATTTCGCCTACCTGGTTCATACCGAAGTCGGCCATCGCTGCCGTGGCGCCCGGATCAACGGACGCATCATGCCGCTGACGACCGAACTCGCCAATGGCGACCGGGTGGAAATCCTGACCGGCAAGGAACCCAGGCCGTCACGTGACTGGCTCAGCCCGCGTCTTGGCTATATCCGAACGGCCCGGGCGCGATCGAAAGTGCGCCATTGGTTCAAGCAGGCCAATTACGAAGATAACCTGGCTGCCGGCCGCCAGGCGGTGGAAACGGAGTTCAGGCGACTGGACCTGGACCTGGCCCGGCTGGACCGGATCCTCAAGACATTCAATTTCCAGCGCGTTGATGATTTGCTGGTCGCGGTCGGCAGTGGCGATTTGACCGCGGGACAACTGGCTGGCGCCCTCGAACGGCTGCTGGCAGCCGAGGCGCCACCGCCGAAAACCCTCCAGGTCAAACAACAGAAGCCCGGCAGGGATTCGGCCGCAGACGTCCATATTGAAGGGGTCGGCAACCTCCTCTACCAATTGGCTCGCTGTTGCCAACCGGTCCCGGGCGACAGGATCGGCGGCTATATTACCCGGGGCAAGGGCGTGAGCATTCACCGCCAGGATTGCCGTCAGTTCATCAATCTGTCCAGCCGGCAGCCCGAACGGGTCATCGAGGTGCGCTGGTCGGACCGCGCCAGGGGAAGCTACCCGGCGCGCATACTGATCGAAGCCTGGGACCGGCGCGAACTGATCCGCGACATCGGCACTCTGCTGGCCAGCGACAACGTCAATGTCACTGCCATGAACGCACGTCATACTGAAAAGGAAGACAGGGTAACGATTGAACTGACGGTTCAGGTTGATGACTTTGACCAGCTTGCAGGCCTGCTGGGCCGCATGCAGTCGATCGCCAATGTCACCAGCGCGCGGCGCGTCAGATGACCGCAGAAACCATCGCGAGCCCCCGGACCACCGTCGTCATTCCGAACTGGAATGGCGCCCATCACCTGCCCGACTGTCTTGACTCTTTGCACGACCAGACCCAATCCAACTTCGAAGTCGTTGTCGTTGACAACGGCTCGACGGACCATTCGATCGCACTGCTTGAGACCGCTTATGCCTGGGTTAAGGTGATCGCCCTGAGCGATAACCGCGGTTTTTCGGCTGCCGTCAACGCCGGGATTCTGGCCAGTTCATCGGAATTCATTGTGCTGCTGAACAACGACACCCGTGCCCAAGCCGACTGGCTTGAACGACTGGTGGATGCGATGACGAGCCAGCCGGATGCCGCATTCGGCGCCAGTAAGATGCTGCTCTGGGACCCACCTCACAACATCGACTCGGCCGGAGACCGCTTCTCACTGTGGTTGGGGGCGGGCGCCAACATCGGCGCCGGCATGCCCGCCGACAGCCACACCGAGCCGGCCTGGGTTTTCGGCGCCTGCGCCGGCGCGGCCATCTACCGAAGACGGCTGTTCGAAGACATCGGCTTGTTCGACGAAGAATTTTTTCTGATCTTCGAGGATGTCGATTTCGACCTGCGTGCCCAGGTTGCCGGGCACCGATGCCTTTATGTGCCCAATGCCATCGTTTACCACAAGCGCGGTGCGTCGACCGATCTGGTCAGCGCTGTAATCACGGCGCGGGCCCTGCGCAATTGCATCTGGGTGGCGGGGAAGAACCTGCCTCCGGGGTTGCTCGCGATCTGGTCGATCACTTTTACCGCCAACCTGATGCTCGGCATGGTTCGCGCATCGATCCGAAGGCTCTTGCGCAAATTGTTCAGATCCAAATCAGGCACTGCCCAAGTGGACTGGGGGCGCTGGCAGGCTTATCGCAAGGCGGTGAGAGAGGCTTTGTCGCGGCTTCCGGAAAAGCGCCGGGCAGCGGCCAGACAGCGAAGACTTGGTTCGATCAGGCTTTGGCCAAGGCTGGCACGAGCCTATCCCGCGCGAGAAGCCGACGAATAACGCCCAATTGATAACAAGACCGCACAAAGGCAGGCAATCAAACTGTCGGGCTCAATTCGGCAGCGATGATTTTCGCCGCCTCGTCGGCTGCCTGATCAAGCCGAAATTGCCGGGCTGTTTTTTGGGCGCCTACCGACAATCGCGCATAGCGATCCCGATCATCCAGCAGGTTTTCGATCTGAGCCACAGCGGAGCTGGCGGTCCGGTCTGCCACGTAGACGGCATTCTCACCCTCGACCGCATAAACCTGCGGCCCGCCGCAGGGAAACAGAACAACCGGCAGCCCACGTGCCATGGCCTCAAGCGGCGGCAACGCAAAGCCCTCATGCTCACTGGCCAGCAACATCAGTCGGCTCTGGTCAAGCAGGCCGATGATCGCGTCGTCATCCGCGGGCACCTGAGTCGCGGCCAGCGTTGATCCGAACGGCGCGAACAGAGCCACATCCGGCGCGATGGCAGCTAGCCGGCGCCCCCGGGCATGCAACAGTCGCGCAATTTCGACATAACGGTCAAGCCGCTTGTGACGACCATTGCGCAAGAACACAATCAGGTCATAAAGGGGCTGTTCCCGAACCGCGGGGGAGTCGATGAATGTTGACGCCACCCCCAGCTGAAGCGCGGGTAGTGAATCGAAGCCAAGCAGTTGGAGCTCGCCGCCAAGGTAGGGATTGGCCGGCAACAATGAGGGTAGCCGGTAAGTCCATCGGCACACCGGCCCGGCCAGCCAGGACAACGGGGCCGGATAGAACCTGTATTCGATATCCTGCACCACATAGGCAATGCGGGCACCAGACCCGATGCCAGCCAGACGCGCTGCCACCGCGGTCAGAAAGTGATTGGCCAGTATCCTCTGATGGCGCATCCGAATGCCGGCCATGAGAATGAACAACGACCAACGCAACAGGCGCGGTCCACTCGCAGGCGTGATCGCAACGATGTTCACCCCGGGAGCAAGCGGAAACGCACAATCCCCTGCTCCTCCCGGCACCAGAATCTGGCACTCGTGCCCTTGCGCGTGCAAGGCGTTGATGATCGCCACGAGAACACGGTTGCCGCCGTTGCGCTGCAATCCCAACATCGGGATGACAATCTTCACAACCGGGCCCGGAGCTTCTTCAATCGGGTGAGCAGGCGCATTAACCAGCGATGAAATCCGGTGTAGAACTTGTCGACGAACAAGCGCTCGGCGTCATACTTTGCCTGTAACTGGCATTCTCGACTTGCGATGGTATCGGCGGATTGTGCGCCCACATGAGTCAGGCTCAATTCCGGATCGAAAATCAGCGGTACGCCAAGGTCTCCGGCCCGGTAGCACCAGTCCATGTCCTCGGCGTAAAGAAAATAGCGTTCATCCAGTGGGCCGACCTGGTCGAGCACCTGCCGGTGAACCAGCATGAAGGCCATGATGCCGGTTTCGATCTTGCCCGGTTGCGTCCATCTGGCGTAATCCGGTCGCGGACTGATGGCGCGGCGGAGGGAGGTCACCCGGCCGACGCAATCCTGCATTCGACCGTCCCGGTCCAGTAGCCTGATGAATTTCACCTGGGACGGATCGGCTCGGGTCATCAGCCGCCCCCAGAACCCGGACGAAAAACCCTGCACATCCGGATTGAGCAGTAATATCCAGGGAAATCGGCTGCGCTTGAACAGCCGGTTCACGCCGGCCGCAAAGCCCGGGTTGGCAGGGTCAGTCATGATGTCGCCAGCAGGCTGCCCCGCCGCTGCCAAAGCCTCCTGCACACTCGTGTCCGGCGTATTGTCGTGATAGAGCAGTTCCCAGTTCGAATGCCCGCCAAGGCTTTCGATGAGCTGCTCATGGAAATGACTGACCATGGCCGGGCCGTTGAAGGTCACCACCAATATGGACAAATCAAGTTTCACCGCACCGGGTCCAGAAGACGCTGAAGACTTCGCTTGGCCGCTGCACGGGAAAAATGTCGTTCAACATTTTCCAGCCCACCTTGCGAAAGTCTCTCCCACAGATTCTGATCCCGGTAAAGCCGAATGATCTGGGCGGCAAAATCCTCGGCGGTGTCAGCGACCAGCACATCCTGCTCATGCTTGAGGAACATGCCTTCGGCCGCGCAGTTGGTCGCCACCACCGGCAAGCCATGACTCATCGCCTGGTTGACCTTGCCCTTGACGCCGGCGCCGTAACGCAGGGGTGCTACCGACACGCGACAGTCATTCAGGAACGGTCCCAGCTCGTGAACAAAGCCATGGATGCGAACTCCCGGCTGATCAATACTGAGCAGCTCGCGCGGCATGCGGCTGCCGATCAGGTGCAGATCGACGTCCGGCAATTCGGCGCGCACCAATGGGAAGATCTCTTCGACCAGCCAGCGTGCGGCATCCACATTGGGCACGTGCTGAAAACCGCCGACAAACAACAGTCCCTGGCGATCCTGCCAATCGCGTCGGCAGCCGTGGACCGGGTGGATGTTCGAGACCACGCGGATATCGGCACCGGGAACCAGCTCGGTCAGCAGTTCCTGCTCTACCGGGCTGACAACCAGCGTGACGTCCGCGTCCTGCACCAGGCTCAGTTCCTGCTGGCGGGTTTGCTCGGCGATTGCGGCAATCTCACTGGAGCCGACGACTTCAGCCTCGCGCTGCTCACGCAGAAAGTGCAAATCGACCGTATCGAAGACCAGGCGGGCCCGGGCGCAATGGCGACGCAGTGTTGCCAGCATGGGTTCGAGCACGTAATGGCGACTGACAATGATCAGGTCGAGATCCTGACCGTGCTCTTCCAGCCAGGGTTCAAGCGCGCCCACCTGCGGTGCGTACAGCACCTCGATGCCGTCCTGCTGCAGATCGGTCGTATAGCCATCCACCCTCAGCAAATTCTGGGCTGCGAATGTGACCTGGTAACCCATCTCGCCCAACAGGGTCATCATTGCCACGATTCGAACCGAGCCGGAGTCGTGATCGGGCTGAGGCGTGATCGCGTCGATCACCAGCGCGCGCCGGGCCAGGCGCCGATACCGAATATGCCGAACGGGATCGTCCCGCTCATGGTCGGGTTCCGGCGCCGGATAGTCGGCCAGTTCGCTGGCCCACTTCTCCCGGAACCGCTCCCGGTTGATGACCTGGTGCTTCTTGGCCCCACTGGCCAGGTCCGTACCCGAGGTCCCGCCCTCATGATGAACGATGGTTGCGGCCGGCTGGACGATCACCTTCTTGCCCAGCGCCCGGATCTGGAAACACAGGTCGGTGTCCTCGTAATAGGCTGGTCTGAATCGGGTATCGAACCCGCCCACGGCCTCGAAGTCACTCCTCCGTATCGCCAGGCAGGCCCCGGACACGTAATCGGCTTCGCTGACGAAGGAATACTGAGGCTGGCCGGCATCCTGGTCGCGACCGTAATTCCAGCCGCTGGCATCGTTGAAGATGATGCCGCCGGCTTCCTGCAGGCGACCATCCGGATAAATGAGTCTGGCGCCAACGATGCCGATATCGTGATCGCGTTGAAATGGCACGATCAGCGCGTCCAGCCAGCCGTCGGTCACCGTAGTGTCGTTGTTGAGAAAAACGATGAACTCACCGCGAGCCGCACTTCCACCCCGATTGCATGAATCGATAAAACCCGAATTGACCTCGTTGCGAAGCACCGTGATTCCGGAGCAGTCTGCCAGGTAGTCCCCGCTTTCGTCCGATGAGCAGTCGTCAACGATGATGACCTCGAACGGCAACTGGCTCTGAACCTCGGCGATGCTGGTCAGGCAGGCAGCTGTCAGTTCGACCTTGTTGTAGACCGGAATCACAATGCTGACCACCGGGTTCTCGGTACCAATCAACGAAACAGGCGCCAGCGGGCGTGCTGGATCGATGCACGGTTCCAGGGCATGGCTGTCGGGTGGCGTTTCGCTTTTGGCCGCTGAAGCGTCGGCGGGCTGGCGACCGATTGAGGTGAGCGTGGCCCGAACGCCATGAACGCGCAGGTCGCGCCAGAACTCCCGACTCAGCCCTGGCCAGCGCACTGGGTTCCAGATCTGCTGCTGACGCATTGCCCTGCCCACTCGCATGACATAACGGATCGGTCGGGTATAACGCCAGGACAGGCTGTTCAGCACCAGGTCCAGATATTGTTCAAGTGCCTGGCGATGCTGTTCAAGCGCCTGCAGTTCCCGATCCTGATATTCACTCAGCAATTGAAGCCGATGCCGGGTCTGTTCGAGTTCCGCGAGGCGCTGCTGGTAGTCAGCTAGCACGCTCTGGGTCCTCTTCAGTTCGCGTTCGAGCGACCGGGCCCAGGCCGTTCGCTCGTTGGCCAGACGCTCCTGGCGCCTGGCCCATCCGGCTCGCTTGTCCAGTTCAATGCCTGATTCCCTGAGCCTGGATTCGAGATCTTCGGCGAGCAGCACTTGCTCCGCACTGTGCGACATCGCGGCGGACCAGAGCGGTTGAACAGAATCCTTGCGCGCTGCCGGCCGTACCTGTTCATGCCGGGCGGGGACGGCGCTGTCGTATCGCCTGATGACGTCAGCTACCGATGGCTCGCCGCCAGGACCAGCCATCGCCTTCAACACTTCGGGTTCCCGGGCCAGGCGAGCGATGGTCTCCACCAGTGCACCAGGATGCGGATCAAAAAGAAAACCGCTGCTCCCATCTTCAATCCGTTCAGGAAAACTGCCAATACGCGTTGCGATCGGCACCAGGCCCAGGCTCCTGGTTTCGCTCAGAACGTAGTTCCAGGTCTCGGGCACCGTCGACAGGAACAGTGCCGCGTGCGGGCCGATGTCGGCCAGCAGTTCGGGCAGGCGACTACGGTCATAATCGAGAATGATGTCGACCCCGGCAACGCCGTAGAGTGCTTCAGCGCTCTTGCCGGCGCCAAGCAGCACGATACGTGCGTGCGGAACCAGACCGGCGAGGGACGTCTTGAGCAGACCCAGGCCCTTGCCGGTGGATTGACGGCCAACGACCACCAGGGTCAGCTTGCCGTCGGCTCGATCTTTGGGAACGATCGGAGAAGGTCTATTGATGCACCAGGGCGGACTGAAGCCGTGACCAACGACGTGGACCGTATCCAGCTTGTCCCGAAACAGTTTGCGCCAGCGCTCGGCCACATGCTGGCTGGGCGCGATCAACTGCGGCTTGAATCGTCGCACACTGTCGAACCAGGCGTCCCTGACCCTGCGCCAGTGCTCGGGGGCGTGGTTGGCGAATCTCAGCTCGGCTGCGTTTTCATTCAGCAGGCGCTGCATACCGAAACGGCCGCCGGAGCCGAGGTACGGCATCGGGTCAGCGTGCAGCAGCGGCGAGGCGGGATAGAAATCGTGCAGGATCTGCCCGGTGGGAAGCGGCGTGCGCAGGCAATGCAGTCCGTGGCCGATCAGGGAGGAGACCAGGATCCTGCCAATCCCGTAGCGCACCAGCAACCAGTCGATGATCTCGCGGTATTGAACATGATCCGGCGCGGTATCGGCAATCGGCGGCGTCAGAATGAACTCGCGCAGCATGGCCCTGCCCGGACCGGATGCATACAGGCGCAACGATTGCCCATGCTCCAGACCATCGCGGTTGCCGCAGGAGGCCAGAACGAGATGATGTCCGTCTGCGTCATGACGGCAGATGTCATCGATCCATTGGGCAATCCCGCCGCCCCACGAATGGCTGATGTGCAGGGTCACCGGCTTGCCATCCAGGCCTGCCAGCGGCAGCGACTCGACACCCTCTCGGTTCAGGTCGACCAGGGCGCGGCGGATGTGGCCGAGTGCGGCACGGCCGGACGGTAACAGTGGCCCACCGTGGTTAACGGGCTTGTCGCGGTCGAGGATAAACGCATCATCGATCAGCGCGCGACTGGAAGGGAAGCGGTCAAGGTCCGGCAGATCCGACACTGCGGAACGCTTGATATAGCAGCATTGATAAGGTGGTTGGCCGATAGATATCCAGCGCTTGTCGGCACAGTTGGCAACAAGCGAATCGAGTCCCTCAGCCGAAAATTCGAGCCGCAGCCCGGCGATCGGGTTCACCTGCCCATCGTAGTTGCCTGGAAACACGGTCAGTGCGGGCGCCTCAGGGGACTCATCGATCGAATGCAGACGCGTCGCGAAGCAATCAGGCAGAACTAGCCCCGAGCGGATGATCAGCAGGCCGTTTTGCAGCGCCTCGGGGCCAGTTGCCGCGAGAATGGCCGCGAGAATGGCCTCGGGGCCTCGTGAATCGACCTTGATCGCGCGGAGCCCGGTTAATCGTTCCGAGGTCGTACGGGCGAACAGCCGGGCGCCGGGAAAAACCGACTGAAGGGCATCAAGCCAGTCCGCATCCACGTTGCCCGCTCGGTCGGCAAGGCAAAAAATGCCCGGCCTGAATCCGACTGTGAATCCGGCAGCCAAAGCGCGGTCGGGCTCTGAAATTTCGGGATCGGGCTTAACCATGTGTCTATCGGGGTCCAGGCCCGCTTATTCTCAAGAAATTTCCGGCGAGGGTTGATGACCCTGTCCCGCCATGGTTCGAGCCCATTCCGACTGGTGACTCCTTCCGCAGAAAGATTGGAGCGAGCGTAGCCTGAGGTCTGCCGTACGCTTATTATATCAAGTCGGTTCCTGACTGGCTCTTTCCTGCAACGTGACGGCCAAGGTCGAACCATTCACCAAAACAAAGCAAATGATTCGTGCGTTTTATTGTCTATTTCATCCTGTTTGTCCTGGGCGTCCTTGTCGGCTTGCTGGCGCCGATCGTCTGGTGGCTGGACCGTGAAGCCGGACAGCGCTTCACCGAACGGCAATGGACTCAGGCCAGCCGGGTTTACGCACGTCCGCTCGAACTCTACGCGGGCCTGCCAATTGGCCCGGCGGACTTGGTTGTTGAGCTGGAATCGGCCGGATTGCAGAGTGGCGATCCGGCCCAGGTCGGGTATTTCTCGGGGAACGACCAGCGCTTCGATATTCATCTTCCCGGTTTTGCCTTTCCCGAAGAAGTCCAGCCCGCTCGGCGTATCCTCGTAGAGATCAGCAACAGGCAGGTTGCCTCGGTCAGCCAGCCCAACGGCAGCCCTGCCGGCCTGCAGCGGGTACCTCCGGCCGAACTCGGGACACTGATGCCGCTGGATGATCGCGATCGTACCCTGGTTTCGCTGGCTGATTTTCCGCCCCTGCTGGTCACCGGTATCCAGGCGGTCGAAGATCGCCAGTTCAATCACCATCATGGCATCGATCCGAGAGGCCTGATTCGCGCCGCCTGGGCGAACATGCGTCGGGGCGAGGTGGTTCAGGGCGGCTCGACCATCACCCAGCAACTGGTCAAGAATCTCTATCTGACGCCCGATCGCAGCCTGGTCAGAAAATTCAACGAAGCGGTAATGGCGATCAGCCTGGAACGGCGCTTCAGCAAGGCCGATATCCTCGAGGCCTATCTGAACGAAGTTTATCTGGGCCAGGATGGCGCCAGTGCCATTCATGGTTTCGGACGTGCCAGCGAATATTATTTCGGCGTGCCGGTGCAGGGATTGGCCCCGGAGCAGATCGCTTTGTTGATCGGCATGGTTCGAGGCGCCTCCTGGTATCACCCGGTTCGCAACCCGGCACGCGCTGGCCAGCGCCGGGCGCGGGTCTTGAGCATGTTCCTGGAGACCGGCCTGATCGATCAGGCCACGTTCGAACAGGCCAATCGTCGGGATTTGCAGGTGCGAGGCCGTCAGCAGCGTCGCAGCCGCAACCATGGCGAATTCATGGACCTGATATCGCGCCAGTTGCGCCAGGACTACCGCGACCGGGATCTGCGCGGAACGGGCCTGCGCATTTTCACCACCCTGGATCCGGCCGCCCAGCGCCATGCTGAACAGGCGCTTTCCAGCGGTTTGGCGAAGGTCGAGCGCAACGCGGGAGAACTGCAGGGCGCCATTGTCCTGGTCGAGCCCGCCTCGGGTGAAATCCGGGCCCTGGTCGGAGACCGCAACCCCGGCCGCTTCGGCTTCAACCGGGCACTGGATGCGCGCCGATCGATCGGCTCGGTGATCAAACCCTTTGTTTATCTGCTGGCGCTGGCCCAGCCGGAGCGCTTTCATTTGATGTCGCCGCTTTACGATGGGCCGTTGTCGATTCCCATTGCCGGGCGCGAACCCTGGCAACCGCGCAATTATGACGGCGAAAGCCATGGTGACGTGCCGCTGGTCGAAGCGCTGGCCATGTCCTACAACCAGGCCACGGTTTCGCTGGGGCTTGAAGTTGGCCTGCCCGGCCTGTTTCGCCTTCTTCGACAGCTTGGCGTGGAGCCAGGCAGCGATCCTCATCCTTCAGCCTATCTGGGCGCCATCAGCCTGACCCCGATGCAGGTCGCCCAGCTCTACCAGGCTTTGGCGGCAGAGGGCTACAGCACACCATTGCGCGCCATCAACCAGGTCGTCGACGCCCGCGGCCAGGCGATTGGACGCTACCCCATGCGCATGCGCCCCGTTCGTGACCACGAGGCCCTGGCGCTACTGGACTTCGGGCTCCGCTATGCAGTAACCAACGGCACCGCGCGCAGCCTGTCGTGGCGAATGCGCAATGACCCCGGCGTGCGTGGCAAAACCGGCACCACCAACGACCGGCGCGATGCCTGGTTCGTCGGCTATACTCGCGACTGGTTGGGCGTGGTCTGGACCGGACGCGACGATCATGCGCCGGCCGGCGTCAGTGGCGCAGGTTCCGCTCTGCCGGTCTGGGCGGAACTGTTTGATGCCCTGCCGGTCAGGGAATACAGCCGCAGTTGGCCCGAGGCAATCGAATGGTTCTGGGTCGACTGGCCATCGCCGCTGCTGGCAGGCGAAGAATGCCCCGAAGCCCGCGCGATGCCCTTTACCGCCGGCAGTCAGCCTTCGACCACCTCGCCGTGCATGAACGGCAACGAGACGCCCCGGCGGGCTCGCGGTCGCAGACAATAATCATCACAGGACAACCAATGATCAGAACACCAGTTATGTGTATCCGGCGCCTTGCCCTGCCCGTCTTCGTCGCCGTCGTTGTCGCTCTGGCGCTTGGCGCTTGTGGCTACCAGCCACCGATGCCCAGCGAAGACGGCAGTACCGTGGAGCGCGTGCGGGCACCAGCGCCCGACCAGTCTCCGACAGGTCTCCAGGTTTTTCCGCTGCGCAACACGGCGGTGACCGAACTGACCGAAGCCGCTCACCAGGCCGAGCAGAATGGCGACCTGGATCGAGCCGCCATGCTCTTGGAGCGGGCCCTGAGAATCGAGTCACGCGATCCTGAAGTGCTGCAGCACATGGCCGAGATCAAGCTTGGCCAGGCCGACTGGGATCAGGCTGAAAGCTATGCCAGTCGCTCATTCGATGTCGGGCCGCGGGTTGGCGAGCTGTGCCAGCGCAACTGGCGCACGATGGCGCTGGCCCGTGAACGGCAGGCGCGTCATGACGATGCCCACCAGGCCCGCGAACGCCTCCAGGCC
>JBGTEC010000087.1:0-4208 GCA_041747995.1 Wenzhouxiangella sp. | reverse complement strand
TTGCGGGGTCTGTACTCGCGTTGCCAATCCTCACGTAGGGTGAAGCTACGCTCCGGTTGTCAACACTCCGTGCAGCCCCCGCAAATACTACTCTCCAGGCTTCTGACTCCGGAAATTTATGCAACGTTGGGGTTAAAGATCAAAAGCAAAGGCAACTAACCGTGAAGGGCGTGTCTTCGCGGTTAGTCGCCTTTGCTTTTTACTGTTTCACGCTCTTCTTGGCGTCTTAGCCCAGGCAACGAAGGATGGGCGTTTTGCGCGTCAGCGCAAGAAGCGCGGCCGCAGTGCCGTAAAGGGCGTGTCTTGGCGAGAGAAAGGTTTTGCTCTTTTCAAGCCGCGCGATGGGTCAGGCGATACACGGCGGGGATGACCAGGAGGGTGAGGAGGGTCGAGGCCAGCAGGCCGGAGATGATGGCCCAGGCCATGGGGGGCCACAGAGTTGACTGGGTGAAGGTCAGGGGTAGCAGGCCGGCAATGGTGGTGGCGGTTGTCAGCAGGATGGGTCGGGTGCGTCGGGCGACGGCGCCGGTGATGGCTTGTTCAATGGTCAGTCCTTCCTGGCGATTGGATTCGATGACGTCGATCAGCACAATGGCGTTGTTGACCACGATACCTACCAGTGCGACCACGCCCAGCATCGCGGTGAAACTGAATGGCTGGCCTGCCAAAATCAGCCCCGGAATCACCCCGATGGCCGCAAGCGGCACCGTGAGCAGGACGATTCCCACAAGCTTGAAGGAATTGAATTGCCACAGCAGAAAGATCAGCAGCAACAGCAGGCCGATCGGTAAGGTCTGGAACAGGGCGGTATTGGCGGTATCGGCCTCGGCGGCCGCCCCACCGAGCGCCAGCCGCACGCCGGCTGGCAGTTCGAGGGCTTCCAGGTGCGGCCACGCGCGCTGGAGGACTTCGTTGTAGGTCACACCCTCGGTTGTCTGGGCGAGGACGGCCGTCATGCGTTCCAGGTCGCGATGTTCGATCACTGCTGGCTGAAAGTCCATGGTTGTTCGCACGAAAAACCCCAACGGCAGGGGGCCGTTGTCGGCTTCGATTGTCAGCCCCTCGAGCGCTCGTTCCGGCAGGCGTTCACCCTCGGGCGTGCGAATCCGCATCGGCAGGGGTTCGCGGCCAGCCCACCAGGTTGAAATCTGTTTTCCCTGAGTTGCCTGCGACAGCGCTTCGGCCACGGCACGACGACTGACGCCGTGGCGTGCGGCTTCCGCGTCATCGATGTCGAAGCGCATCGTCGGTACGCCGTCGCCCAGGCGATGACGGGCGTCGACCGCACCGGGTATGGTGCGCAAGGTGGCCAGAACCAGTTCACTGGCCGTTGCAAGGTCGCCGCCATCGCGTCCAAACAGGCGGATCTCCACCGGCGCATCAATTGGGGGCCCCTGGCCCAGGCGGCGCGCAACGATCTGCGCTTCGGGCAACTGCTCGGGCAGATGAGTTCGAACCCAATCGAGAATGTCCGGCAGGTCGCGGTCGCTTTCTGTAACCACGACCACGCGCGCCAGGTGCGGTGAGCGGGGTGTTTCAATCAGGTTGTAATAGAAACGTGGGCCGCTGGAGCCGGAAAAGTGGTGGACTTCAAGGACGCGGGGCAGTTCGGCCAGCTGACTGGCCACGGCGCCAGCGGCCAGGTCGGTGCTTTCGACCCGGGTGCCTTCGGCAAAGTGCAGGTCGACGATCAACTGGTTGCGGTCGGTGCTGGGGAAAAAGTCACGCTGAAGAAGGCCGCCGGCCGCCAGTGCCAGCACGAGCGCGATCATCGCCAGCGCCCCAGCCAGAATTCTGATCGGCGAGCGGTTGGCCAGCCCACCAAGCTTATGGCCAAACTGCTCGATATGTCTGGATCCGAGCGACGGGTTTCGGCGCAGGGCAAGACTGGCCATCGACGGGGTGACGAAGATTGCGTACAGGTAGCTGACCACAAGGATCAGCATCACCATGATCGGAATGGCGCGGGTGAAATCGGCCGTATCGCCCGGTGCAAGCAAAAGTGGTGTGAACGCGGCCAGCGTGGTGCCGGTGGCGGCTGCCAGCGGACCGGCCAGTTCGCGAACCGCCGCCGCCGCTGCCTGGGCGGTCTGTTTGCCGCGATTGATGTGCCATTGCAGGTTTTCCACCATCACGATGGCGTTGTCGACCAGCATGCCCAGGGCAATCACCATGCCGGCAATGGCCATCTGGTGCAGGACGCCCCCACCAATGGCATAAATGGCCAGCCCGGACAGGGTGACCACCGGCAGCAGCGCAGCGACGACCAACCCTGGCCTCAACCCCATGAACAGCAGCAAGACAGAGGCGACAATCAACACGCCGAGCAGCAATGAGCGGCCCAATTCGGCCAGCCGGCTTTCCACCCACTGCGGCTGGTAGAACATTTCCTCGATCAACAGCGGCAAGTAATCGGGCTGCAACTGGGCCACCCGTTCGCGAATCTGCTCACCAAAGCGCACAGCATTCAGGCGGTTTTCCGGAATCACGATGCCCAGCGCGACGCCCGGCTTGCCACTGTGCCACAGTCGTTCGGTCGCCGGCTCAGCAGGGCGCAGACGTACATGGGCGATCTCGTCCAGGGTGAGTACCGTTCCGTTGCCGATGTAAATGGGCAGGGTCGCCAGTTCCTCCAGTGATTGAAAATCGGTGCTGGCGCGCAGGACCAGGCTGCGCTCGGCGGCCCTGAGCGTGCCACCCGGCAACACCTGGTTGGCGGCATGGATCTGGTCGGCGACGGCAGCGGCACTCAGGCCCAGTTCGCGCAGCCGGGCAGGGTCGATGGCGATTTCGAGTTCTTCACCGGGGTTGGCCAGAAGATCAATCCGCCCGATATTGGGCACGCGGAACAGGTCGCGACGAAGCTGGCGGGTCGCATTGAGCAGCTCCAGAAGATCATCCGAGCCGGTCACGCTCAGCACGATGCCGTGGGCATCCATGGAACGATCACGAATCTCGATCGGCCCGGCGCCGGCCGGAAGCTTGCGTTCGGCCCGCTCGACGGCCACGCGAATCCGGTCCCAGACCGCATCAGTATCATAGACATGCTGATGCATGCCGACGACCATGTGGGCAAAACCCAAGCGGGCGGTGCCGCGAATTTCGCGCACTTCCTCGACTTCAGCCAGGGCCTCTTCGACGATATTGAGTACCAGACGTTCGACCCGCTCCGGGTCAGCGCCCGGCCAGGGCGCCAGAACGTGACCATAACGATAAGGAAAGAACGGATCTTCCTGGCGATCCATGCCGAACCAGGCGGCCAGGCCGATCAGCGACAACAGGACAACAGCGGCCATGACCAGGCGACGATGTGCCATGGCCGCGACAATCAGGTTCATCGCAGCACCCGGACTTTTTCATCGTCCAGCAATTGTCCCTGGCCGGCGATGACCACAAAATCGCCTTCGGCCAGCGGACCTTCGATCGCGATGCGGTCACCGCTCAAGGGTCCAAGTTTTACCGGCACCATCAGAGCGCGGTCGTCAACGATTCGGAACAATCGACTGTTGTCGGCTGCTGGATCGATGATCGCTGCCAGCGGCACGCTCAGCGTGTCCTGTCCCGGCCAGGCCAGTTCCACCTGCACGCCCTGACCCGGTTGCCATTGATCATCTGACTGGTCGAGAATGATGACAACACTGGCCGGACGACCCGGTGCAGCCAGACCGATTTCCCGGATCCTGGCCCCGGTCTGTTGGCCGTTGATATTGCGAACAGTCACTTCCTGTCCCGAGTGCAGACGGCCGGCGCGCTCGGCGCCGAGATGGACGACCACCTCCAGCGCACCTTGCCCGGCGAGCGAAATCACCGGCTCGCCGGCGCCAACAAACTGACCGGGTTCAGTCAGAAGATCGACCACGGTACCGGCGTAAGGGGCACGCAATTGCGCCTCGGCCAATTGTTCGCGGGCCTCGTTGCGTCCGGCCTCAGCCCGGGAAAGGGCCTGCTTGAGCGTGTTGCGCCGCGAGACGACTCGTTCCAGCTCCTCGGTCGGGACCAGGTTGCGCTGGTGCAGGTCTTCCAGCCGCCGGACCTCTCGTTCGAGCTGGCCCAGTTGTTCCTCGATCTCGCGCACGCTGGCTTCGGCCGCCGACAATCCCGGCATCAGTGCCGGATTATGCAGAATCGCCAGAACCTGTCCGGCGGAAACCGCTTGCCCACGCTGAACGCGGCGCTCGGCAAGTTGCCCACCGTGCAGGAAGGCAAGC
>JBGTEC010000086.1:0-3144 GCA_041747995.1 Wenzhouxiangella sp. | reverse complement strand
GCCGGCGCCGCCGGAGATATGGACATTGGCGCCGATCTGGGCGCAGGAACCGACGGTGGCCCAGGTATCGATCATGCTGCCGGCGCCGACGTGGGCGCCGATGTTGACGTAGCTGGGCATCAGCACCACGTCGTTGCCGATATGCGCGCCACGGCGAACTGTCGCCGTCGGCACG
Source organism: Wenzhouxiangella sp. (assembly GCA_041747995.1). Classification (GTDB taxonomy): domain Bacteria; phylum Pseudomonadota; class Gammaproteobacteria; order Xanthomonadales; family Wenzhouxiangellaceae; genus Wenzhouxiangella. The sequence goes on along the minus strand of JBGTEC010000086.1, from coordinate 2,969 downwards.
ATTCGGGCGCCGCTGTCAGCGGGGCGGTCGTTGGGGCCGGCAAAGCGCAGGTCGACCTTGTCGTAATAGTTGCTGGCGCCACCCGGCATCTCGCGGTTGGCGGTAATCCGGAAATGCAGCAATATGGCCTGTTTGAGCCAGCCGTTGACGCTCCAGCCGTCCGGACCGGGTTCGGCGACCCGGAAGTCGCCTACTTCCAGTCCGGCAAGGCAGGCGTCGACGGCTTCGCGCAGATCCTCCGGCGCATTGGCCGGGGACAGGTCGGCACGCTCGCTCCATGCCTTCTCAATGGTTGCTCTTATAGCTTCAGTTTGCATATCGCGTCTGCTTTTTGTTTGAGTTGGAACCAGGGTTGAGGTATCGATCAGGCCTCTGCCGTGCGGCCGGTGGCCTGGCCGTTGTCGACATCCAGGCGCTTGCGAAGCTCCGCTTCAAGCGCGGCGCAAGCCTGTTTGTCCAGCGCCCTGCCCTCGGCATCGGCAACCAGGAAGACATCCTCCACGCGCTGGCCGAAGGTGGCCACGCGGGCGTCGTACAAGCGCACGTTTTGGGCCACCATCGCCTCGGCGATGGCGGAAAGCAGGCCGGGGCGATCGGTGGCGGCAATCTCCAGCCCGGTCATTTCGTGGTCTGCCTTGAGGCTGATTTCGGCCCGCCCCATGAACGGTTGCAGGCGACGCGGCACCGGTCGTGGCGGCAAGGGACGAACCTGCTTTGCCGCGAGTTGATCGAGCAGCGACAGACTCAGGCGTTCGGCGTCTGATCGGTTCAGTGTCTGACCATTGGCATCCATGACCTGGAAAACATCCCAGCTTTTCTCATCGCGGGTGGTGACAACGCGGGCGGCCAGCACATCCAGTTGCATGCTGTCGAGTTCACGCGCGACAACGGCAAACAAGCCGGCGAAATCATCGGCATGGATGAAAATCTCGCTGATGCCCTTGTCATCGAGACTACGACAGGCCACCAGTGGCAGGCGCTCAGCGGCCAGTACCTCGCTGGTCGTCCAGACCAGTTGTTCGGCATCCAGACGAAGAAAGGCAACGTCAGGCAATTGACCCCAGAGCGCATCAATGGCGCGCTGGTCGGCATTGCGGCGGGTCAGCAGGGCACGGGCTTCGTTGCGGGTTTCGACCACGCTGGCTTGGCGATCGACCGGGTGCTCCAGCCCGCGCTTCAAGGCATCGCGCGCGGCGACGTAAAGCTCCCACATCAGGCTGTCTTTCCACGAGTTCCACAATTTGGGACTGGTGGCGGCGATGTCGGCCACGGTCAATGCGAAAAGATGATCGAGGTATCGTTGATTGCCAACCTTGCCGGCAAATCGATTGACGACTTCCGGATCGGAGATGTCCTCGCGCTGGCTGGTGCGCGACATCAGCAGATGCTCAAGTACCAGCCAGACCACGAGGTCGCGGTCTTCCTGCGGCATGTCAAGGCGGTTGACGAATTCGCGCGCATCGGTGGCGCCGAGTTCCGAGTGGTCGCCGCCGCGACCTTTGGCGATGTCATGAAACAGGGCGGCCAGGAAGAGCACTTCCGGCCGCTCGACATTCTCGAAAATCTCGATCGCGTGGCGAAACTGGTCGGAATACTTGGCGTAGGCAAAGCGGCGCAGGTTGCGGATCACGAACAGCGTGTGCTGATCAACCGTATAGACATGAAACAGATCGAACTGCATCCGCCCGGTAATGCTGGCAAACGGCGGCAGCAGCGCGGCCAGCACCCCGTACCGGTTCATCCGGGCCAGTTGGCTGTAGACCAGGCGCGGGCTTTTCAGCAGATCCAGGAACATGCCGAGGATTTCGGGATCGGTGCGGAAATTTTCGTCGATCAGGTACAGGTGCTCTCGCACCAGCCGAATGGTGGCAGCGCGCACCCCCCGGATCTCGGGCTTTTCGGCCAGGACCAGGAACAGCCGCATGAGCAATTCGGGCTGGAGCACAAAGGCGTGCGGGTCCTTGAGTTCAAGATAGCCGTGACGAAGCCGGAAATGCTCATCAATGTCGCCGGACGGCAGATGCTTGCGCCCCGACAGCAATTCTTCGTCAAAGCTCTGCAGCAGGCGCTCATTGAGCCGGGCCAGTTGCATGACGGTGCGGTAATACTTCTGCATGAAGTGCTCGACTGGCAGGTTGGACTGGCTGCAGTCGCCAAAACCGAAGCGCTCGGCCAGGCGGCGCTGATGCTCGAACAACAGCCGCTCCTCGGCCCGGCCGGCCAGCACGTGCAGGGCCCAGCGCACCGACCACAGGTAGTCGCGCCCTTCGACCAGGTCTTCGTGCTCGCGCTCGCTCAGAAACCCATGCTCAACCAAACCGTGCAGGGTGGAGGTGCCAAAATGACGGTGGGTAACCCAGCCGATCATCTGGATATCACGCAGGCCACCCGGCCCTTCTTTCAGATTGGGTTCGAGGTTGTAGATGGTGTCTTCGAACTGGCTGTGGCGCTGCTCCTGCTCGGCGCATTTGGCCGCGTAAAATTCGTTGGCTGGCCACAGGGCCGGTGGTTCAGTCGCCGTGGCCATCGCGGCGAACAACCCACCCTGCCCGGCCAGCAGGCGTGATTCCATCAAATTGGTGGCCACGCTGACGTCGCTGGCCGCCTCGCTGACACAGTCGGCCACCGTGCGCACACTTTGACCGGGGTGCAGATCGGCGTCCCACAGCACCTGGATAAAGGTTTCCAACGCCTCGCTATGATCATCAGCATTGTCCGGGCGCAGAATCAGCAGATCCACGTCCGAATGGGGATGAAGCTCGCCACGGCCGAAACCGCCGACGGCGCACAATTCCAGGCCGGACGAAGGCGGCGCCACGCGGTCCCACGCGGTCAGAACCAGTTGCTCCACCACCCAGGCACGGGCGTGGACGAGTTCCCGAATGTCGGTATCGGCGATGAAGGCGCCGTACAGGGCCTGGTCGGCTTCAACGCAGGCCTGGCGCAGTGCCCGGGCCAGGACTGTCGGC
>JBGTEC010000085.1:0-7257 GCA_041747995.1 Wenzhouxiangella sp. | reverse complement strand
CACCCTCAGCACCATTCCGGCCGACGGCTATGCGGCCTGGAACGGCACGTCGATGGCTTCCCCGCACGTTGCCGCCGTTGCCGCGCTGGTCTGGAGCTACGCGCCTGACATGACCGCAGCCGAAGTTCGGGCAGCGCTGGCAGCCTCGGCGGAAGACCTTGGGACGCCAGGGCGTAACAACGAATTCGGTTTCGGCCTGGTCCAGGCCCAGGCAGCGCTGGATTATATCGGGGGCGGCAGCGGTGATCCCGGCCCGGATCCTGATCCCAATCAACCGCCGACCGCGACATTCAGCTATAACTGCAACGAACTGGCCTGCTCGTTCGATGGCAGCGCCAGCACGGACTCCGATGGCAGCATTTCCAGCTACGCCTGGACTTTTGGTGATGGCAATAACGCCAGCGGCGCAACGGTGAATCATACCTACGCCAATGACGGTAGTTACACCGTCACGCTGACGGTCACCGACAACGACGGCGACAGCGGCTCGACCAGCAAGCAGGTCACCGTGGCCGCCGACGACAATGGCGGTGAGCCTGATCCTGACCCCGGCACGATCGAACTGTCGGCCAATGGCTACAAGGTGCAGGGCCGCTGGCGTACAGACCTGAACTGGAGCGGGGCCGATGGTGCCAATGTCGATATCATCCGCAATGGTTCGCTGCTGACCACCGTCAGCAACACCGGCGCCTACACCGACGCGACCAACTTCCGCGGCAGCGGCAGCCTGACCTACCAGATCTGCGAAGCGGGTACCAGCACCTGTTCTGACAGCGTGACCGTGAACTTCTGATAAGCGACTGCTAGAACTCAGGCAATCAGTCTGATCAAACCCGGCCACCCCTGGTGGCCGGGTTTTTTTGTCTGGCAACCGTCACCATGATCGCCTTAAAGCCTGAGGGCAACAAGCCTGCATGGACCTGTTCATCCGGCGCTTTGAGCGCCGCAAACGGTGCAAAACTGCTGCAGGCAGTGATATGATCAATCCGGCGTTGGGCCGCGATCAGCTTCACGGCGTTGGGCTGGATCGTTGGCATTGGATTGAATGTAATCTGCATCAGTGGGGATGCCTTTCATGACTTTCGAAGATATCGTGCAACACCTGCGGGACGTACCGCACATTCCGCCCGAGCGCGGCAAGCTGCTCTATGACTTCATTATCGAGACCCGCCCCGAGCGGATCCTTGAACTCGGTTTCGCCCATGGGACATCAGCGTGCTACATGGCCGCGGCATTGCAGGAGAATGGCGGCGGCAGCCTGGTTGCCATCGACAACCAGAGCGCCAGGCGTCGCGATCCGAACATCCATTCCTTGATGGAGCAGACCGGCCTTGAGTCTTTTATCACGCCGGTGTTCGCGCAGCGCTCCTATACATGGGAGTTGATGAAACTGCTTGAGCAACAGACCATGGCAGGACGAACCGAGCCATGCTTCGATTTCGTTTTCATTGACGGCGCGCATACCTGGGACGCCGACGGTCTCGCCTTTTTGCTCGCCGACCGCCTGCTTGAACCCGGGGGCCATGTGCTGTTTGACGATGTGACCTGGACGCCGTCCGAATGCGCCGAAGAGGCCTGGGTCCAGGCGTTGCCGGAAGAAGAGCGAGAGATTGCGCATGTCGAGAAGGTACTTCAGCTATTGGTCGTGCCGGATCAGAACTACATCGACTTCGAATCCGATGGTGTATGGGCCTGGGTCAGAAAGAAACCCGTCCGTCAGACCGCTGAAGACCGGTCAGACGTCGTCGCTGCCCTGTATGCCAGATCGAATGCCGCGCGACGATCCTTTCTCGTCAGACGCTATGTGAAACGCCTGTTCAGGGTGTAGTAAGTCGCTCCCTGGGGGGAAAATGATGCCGCTTGATTCCGGTCCTGTCCGCTGTGACTGATTCGGTTTCATCTCGAAGAGCCTGACGGGATGACTTCCGGCCCATGGCGATCCGGCCGGAATTCGGGTATGGTCGGTCATCTTTTTTGCCTCATCCGGAGTCGAACCCCATGGGCTTTATGAAATCTGGCATTGCCGCCGCCCTTCTCATCTTTACCAGCCTGGCCCTGGCCGAGCCGACCGCGCTGTTGCGCCAGCCCGCCATTTCGGCCGATCACCTGGTGTTCGTTTACGCTGGTGATCTCTGGATTGCAGACCGCCAGGGCGACAACGCTCGTCGACTCACCGCCAGCCCGGCCGAGCAGAGCAATCCGTTTTTCTCGCCGGATGGATCGCTGATCGCATACGCCGCCAATCATGAGGACAACACCAGCATCTATGTCGTTCCCGTAACGGGAGGCCAGCCGCGAAGGCTGACCTGGCATCCGGCCACCGATATTCCGGTTGGCTGGAGCGCCGATGGTTCTGCCGTGGCATTCTCTTCCCGACGCGAGACCGATCACGGTCGCTCTACCCAGCTTTACCATGTGCCGGTCGATGGCGGCGCGCCGGTCAAGCAGATGGAAGCGCGCTTTTTCCGGGGTCAGTGGCACCAGGATGGCCAGCGCCTGGCCTACATCGATTTCGGGCCGGCCTATAACGGACTGTATGGCGGCACGGCGGGCTGGAAGGGCTATCGGGGTGGCACCACCCCGTCAGTGCGCATCCTGGATATCGGCACCGAAACGGTGATCAACATCGAGGGTGAGCGGGTCAACGATATCAATCCCTTCTGGCTCGGAGATCAGGTCTATTTCATATCCGACCGCGAAAACAAGTTGCTGAACCTGTTCCGCTATGATTCTGGCAGCGCCGAACTGGATCAGCTCACCGACCAGTCGCTGTGGGATATCCGCTGGGCCTCAGGTCACGGTCGACAGGTTGTTTTCGAGGCCGGCGGTCGCCTGCACGAACTGGACCTGGACAGCAGCGCAACCCAGACCCTGGATATCCGGATCAATCCCGATCTGCCGCAACTGCGTGCCGGTTTTCGGGATGTGCGCAGCAATATCCAGTCGGCGCGGCTCTCACCCAACGGCAAGCGCGCATTGCTTACCGCGCGCGGCGAAGTCTTTTCGGTGCCGGTCAAGGACGGATCGACCCGCAACCTGACCCAAACCGACGGGCTGCGCGAATACACCGCACTCTGGTCGCCGGCTGGCGACCAGGTGGCCTGGATCGTCGAGTCGCTTGAGGGCCAGACAATCACGATTGCCGACCAGACCGGGATGGGTGATCGTCGCAACTTCGAGCTGGGGCCGGATTTCTATCAGCTCCAGGCCTGGGACGCCGATAACAAGCGCATCATTTATTCCGACAACCGCCTGACCCTGCATGTGATCGACCTGACCAATGGCAATCGCCGCCAGATCGCCCGCAACGAACGCCAGGGTGGCTTCGATACCGCGCTCTCTCCCGACGGCCGCTGGCTGGCCTATACGCTGCGACGGGCCAACTACTTCCGCGACCTGGTCATCTACGATTTCGATAATGACCAATCGCACCCGGTCAGCGACGGCATGGCCGATATTGCCGCGCCAGCGTTCAGCCCTGACGGGCAGCACCTGTACTTCGCCGCCTCGACCAACTCAGGCCCGCTCCAGTTTGGTCTCGACATGTCGAGCCAGGAGCGTCCCTACCGGGCAGGCCTTTACGCGCTGGTCCTGGCGGCTGACGGCGACTCCCCGCTCAAGCCGATCAGCGGAGATGAGAATGGCACCGACGACGACAAGTCGAACAACGACAAGAACGACGACGAGGACAGCAAAGACAAACCGGCGAGCCGGATCGAGTTCGGCGGCTTGTTCGCCCGCGCCGTGCCGCTGCCGGTGGCCAAGGGCAACTACGGCGATCTGCAGGTCGCCGCCGACGGCACGCTGTACTACATGCAGCGGACCCAGCCGGGTGCAACCATCGAGCTGCCGGGCGATAGCGGGGCCAGGTTCAATCAACTGATGCAGTTTGATTTCAAGGAGCGCAAGGCGAAGACCGCCTTTACCGGCCTGCAGGGCTTTGACCTTGCCGCAGCCGGCAAGCACCTGCTGATCAGGCGTGATAACGGCGCACTGGCCGTCAGCGAGGTGGTGGACATCAAGCCTGAGAACCTCGATCTGAGCGATTTGCGCATACACATCGACCCGCGCCGGGAGTGGGCCCAGATTTTCGACGAAGGCTGGCGCATGCAACGAGAGTACTTCTATGCCGCCAACCTGCACGGACTGGACTGGGACGCCGTCTACGCCCAATACCGGCCGCTGGTAGATCATGTCGGTCGACGTGAAGACCTGAACGAGTTGATGGTCGAGATGATCGCCGAACTGCACGCCGGTCATAACCGCGTCGGCGGCGGTGACATCCACCGCGAAAGCAGCGTTGGCGTTGGTCTGCTCGGCGCCAATTTCGAAATCCACGACGGTCGCTGGCGGATCAGCCGGATCTATACCGGCGAGGCCCACAATCCGTTCCTGCTCGGACCGCTGGCCCAGCCCGGCAACGAGGCCGGCGAGGGCGAATACATCCTCGCTGTCAACGGCCGTGAACTCGACGCCGATGACAACCTGTTCGCGCGCCTGCACGACACCGTCGACAAGCAAGTCACCCTGCGGGTGGGCCCGCGCCCCGATGGTCGTGACGGCAGGGACATCGTTGTCGAACCGGTTGGGTCGGAGTTCGCGCTCAGGCTTTGGGGCTGGGTCGAAGCCAATCGTCTGGCCGTCGCCGAAGCCACCGACGGGCGGGTGGGATACGTCTATCTACCGAACACGGGTGGCCCGGGCTACACCTTCTTCAACCGGATGTTTTATGCCCAACTCGATCGCGAGGCGCTCATTATCGACGAGCGCGCCAACGGTGGCGGGCAGGCAGCCAACTACATTGTCGAGGTCCTCAGCCGTCGCCACCTGTCGAACTGGGTCTACCGGGACGGCCTGATGGCAACAACGCCGTCTGGCGCCATGCATGGTCCCAAACTGATGATGATCGACCAGGATGCCGGGTCCGGTGGCGACTATCTGCCCTACGCCTTCCGCGAACTGGGTATCGGCACCCTGCTCGGCACCCGCACCTGGGGCGGGCTGATCGGTATCTTCGCCAATCCGCCGTTGATCGATGGTGGCGTGATGACCGTGCCAAACTTCCGTTTCGTCGACGTCAACAACAACTGGAGCATCGAAAACGAGGGCGTGGCGCCCGACATCCATGTCGAACTCGACCCGCTGGCCACCAACGCCGGACGCGATACCCAGCTCGAGGCGGCCATTAACGAGATTCTCGATCAATTGGGTAGCCATGTCGACGACATCGCCCGCAACCCACCGACGCTGCCAACCAGCGTTGGGCTTTGAGGCGTTTCGAGATTGATCAAGCGTTTTCTGATGCGGACCCGTCAATCGGCGAGATCCCAACCTGGTTCCGGCGGCAACAGTCCTCGCGTACTCGCCTGGCTGCATAGATCCGGCTGCTTTCGCTTCCAGCGTGAGCCCGTGGCGCGGGGCATCGCATTGGGTCTTTTGATTGGCCTGACGCCGACGGCGGGTTTTCAGACCCTCCTGATGCTGGCCGGTTGCTTGCTGATTCGGGGCAATTTCCCCGCCGCCTTTGCCGTTTCCTGGATCAGTAACCCCTTGACCTGGCCGCCGCTTTACTGGCTGTTCCACGAGATCGGCGAACGCCTGTTCGACCCGTGGCTCCGGACCATGGTGAGGGGAAGCGACTGGCTGGACGAGGCGCTGATGGATATCATGGCGGTGGCGCTTGGCAGTCTGACCCTGGCGATTCCAGTAGCGATATTGGGATATCTGGTGGCCCTCGGTGCCTCTGTGGTCTGGCAGCGGCGTCGCCATCGAGCGCGGGAAGAGCGTCGTACCCTGTCCCGCCAGCCCCCTGAAGGGTTGCCACCCCTTTAACCCGGCGGCAACGGGCTACAGGTTATGGTTATCAACCCGGCAATCTGGCAGGCTGCCGGGTGAATGCCCGACCGAAATGGCCGGGTCGTGAAGCGAGGGCATTTGCGGACATGCGCCGCAACTGCCGTGCAGTCAAAAACGCATTCGTTTCAATGAAAAGGCATCAACATTGGAGACAAACACAATGAAACTACAGTTCTTGATGGTCGTGGTTCTCGCCGTAGCACTGGCTGGCTGGACATTCGAAGGGGCAGGTCTGCAGGCGCAGTCGCCGAACGAGGTAGTGCTTGCGCAGCAGGATCAGGCCGAAGACGTGGAAGGTGCCAGCCGGTCCGACGATTCACCCCTTGACGAATTCAACCCGGAAGAGGCCACTTGGACTGCCTGGCTGGGGCCGATCGTCTTGGGCATTTTCGGATTGCTTCTCGTTTTTGGTATTCGACGCTTCACTCATGCCAACCGCAAGAAGAAAGAGGAGCGAGGCGAAACCGAAAGCGAACGGAAATAGCTTGCCAGGCAAGGGTGGTGAAAATTACCAATTGCCCGGCGGGATCCGTCACTTTGCTTCCCGAATCGTAAAGACCGGGTTTGAAATAGACTTGTAGATCAAAGAGATACCAAACGTGCCCCAATTGGCGTGAAACTTGCTATCCATTCACCAGACACCGAAGTTTGCAGGAGCCAGGATCATGCAAGGCAACACCGATGAAAGGGTTCACCATTTGCCGCCACAGGGTCAGCGGCAATCGACCGATCCGTTTGACGTACCAGCCGAACAACTTGAACGCATCATTGCACGCGCCAGTGTGTTACAGCATGCGGCCGGTGACAGCGAGCAGCGTCAATTGAGCGAGCAGGAGATTATCGGCATCGGCCAGGAAGTCGGGCTGGCGCCCGAGCATGTCCGTCGAGCCTTGTCCGAGTACCGGGCCGATGCGCTGATGCCGCCTCCGCCGGAAGAGCATCCGCTGGTGACCCGATTGCTGGGGCAGGGACACGCTCGCGTGAGACGTGTCGTGCGTGGCGATGCGCCAGCAGTGCACGGCGAATTCGAGCGTCACTTGCGCCGTGATGAACGAATGCGGCCGGTCCGCCTGCGCGGCAACGAATCAGTCTGGGAGCCGGACGGCAGCTGGGCCAGCAAGCTGACCCGGGCGCTCGACCTGGAAGGGCGCGGCTATGAACTGGCCCAATTGAAGTCGGTCAACATCGTCACCGCGCCAGCGTCCGAGTATGAAACGCTGGTCACGCTGACGGCCGATCTTGGCGAGGAGCGCCGCGAATTACTGCATGGCTGGGGCATCGCCACGCCGATCGTGCTTTTGGTACTGACAGTGACCGGGGTCTTGAGCTGGTGGCTGACGGTGCCGCTCGCCATTGCTGGCGCGGTTGCGTTTCCCGTGTGGATGCGCCGCGCGCTTGATG
>JBGTEC010000084.1:0-3194 GCA_041747995.1 Wenzhouxiangella sp. | reverse complement strand
ATGTCGCCGGCTACCGGTCCGGCCTTGAGCCAGGCATAGCGTTCCCAGGTTCGCCCTTCGCCGACGAAATACTGCTCCATAGCCGAGACCGACCAGACCAGGGCGCCGCTGTCACCAAATGGTCGCAGGCGACTGTCAACTATCCAGGCCCGACCATGGGCGGTGACGGTGTCCATCAGCCGGATCAGTTCGCGCGCAACCCGCTTGAGCCATTCAGCCGCATCCAGTCGTCGTGGCCCGCTGCTTTGGCCCTCGCCCCGATAGGCAAAAACCAGGTCGACATCGGAATTGAAGTTGAGCTCATCGCCACCGAGTTTACCCAGGCCGAGGATGGCCAGTCGGACCGGCTGCCCATCCGGGGTTAGTAATTGACCATGGCGTTCGGCCACACTGTCCTCGGCCACCCCCAGCGCCAGGTCGAGACAGCGTCTGGCCAGCGTTGAAATGGCGCGCCCGGTCTCTGCGATATCGGCCTGGCCCGTCAGGTCGCGCCAGAGGATGTTGACAGAGGTCAGTTGCCGGTACTGCCGCAATGCCTTCAGTGGGTCGGCACGCAGCTCTTGCTGAGTAGGTGTGGCAACGGGGTTTTCAGGATCGCTGGCATCGGGAAAACGGCGGCGTGCTTGGGCAGCGAACGCACTGAGCCGCTCCAGGTCCTCAATGGTGATGGCAATGGCGCGCTTCATTTCCGCGCCTTTCCGGAAGCCTCGACCAGAGTGCGGAACAAAGCGCGTTGCTCGCTGCGCTGGGGCAGGTATTCAGGATGCCACTGGACACCGAGCATATAAGGTTTGCCCCGGTGTTCAATTGCCTGGATGACGCCGTTAGGCTCGCGCGCGCTGACGACCATACCGGCGCCCAGGCGGTCGATGGCTTGCGAGTGCAGAGCATTGACGCTAACGCTGGTGGTGGCCAAAACGGCTCCCAGCAGCGAGTCCGGTTCGATCTCGATCCGTTTGCGCGGCAGCACGGAGCGCATGGCCAGGTATTCCTCATAGAAGCCCTCCAGGCTCTGATGCAGGCTGCCGCCGGCGACCACGTTGAGCAACTGCATGCCACGACAAATCCCCAGGATGGGCAGGCCGCGGTCCAGCGCGGCGCGGATAAGGTGTTTTTCCAGTTCGTCACGATCAGTGTTCAGGCCACTGAGGCTGGTCGTCAATACCCGCCTAATGACAAGCACAGCCGGAAAAAGTATCAGGCCGATGAAGCGGCGCCACCCACGCACGCCCTGATCCTTGAGTTCCTCCAGTTCCGGCCGACGTTGCTGGCCATAGAGCGTGGGGTTGACGTCGGCCCCGCCGCCGATGATCAAACCGTCAATGCGGTCAATATCCTGCGGTGCACCGGGACGAATCCGAATCGGCTTGCCCCCGGCACCGCGGACCGCCCAGGCGGTAAACAACCAGGCTGACAAGCCGCCTCGATCTGGCCCGGTGACACCGATTCGGGGCCTGTGCCGCCTCAAGATCGAATCCAGCGCATCGTTCCCGATAGCAGCCATTTGAACAGGCTCGATCCGGCCATTCGATGGTGGGATTCCCGCCTGATGGCATCAGCATCGGCCGCCAGACGCTCGATTGCCACCCAGTCATTCCAGGCCACAGCCAGCGTCCAGTCAGGCTCATCAATCAGGCAGTTGGGCAGGCGGTAGTGAAACGCCGGTCTAGGCTTGATCAGTGCTTTCTCCACCGGCGCGCTCAACACCCGCTCCGAGTCAAGAAAGGCAAACAGGGGCAACAAATCCAGGGGGCGGTTGCGCGTTGGCGTATATTTCAGGAAATCATCGATCAGTTGAGCCTGATCGGGGATGTAGTCGTCCTGAAGAACGTGAATCACGTAGTCCTCGGGGAAATCGTGAATATAGGGGCTGAGCCTGCGCGCCAGATCGATCTGATTGCGCTCGAGCAGCCAGTCGAATTTCAATAGAAAAGCGCGCAGTACGGTCAGCAGATGATCGGCTTTCAGGCTGGCTACCTCGATATTCAGCTGTAGACCAAAGGCGTAGAACGCCGAGGCATGCGTGCCCCGGGCGCCAGCCTGATGCAATTTTTGGCGGATTTGATCGAGCGTCGCCAACTCGGTCCAGGGCACGGGCGGCCCGACCAGTTCCAGCGGCACCAATAGCCCGGCCACCCGCGACAGGATCGATTCGATGCTTTCGCGCCTTTCGCCTTCACCAATGTCGATGCCAAGCTCGGACAGATGGTGCTGGTACTTGCGGCTGGTCAGCAGGTCAGCGTCCAGTTCGATGCCGAAATCACCCAGTTCGGTATCCACCACCTTGCTGTAAAAGGCGCTTTCGCGCACCACCTGTCCGCCAACGGTTGATGTAACGGCCTCGGCAATCGCCGTGGGCTTGACGCCAGCCATTTCCAGCTCCAGGCCCACATTGCGTGCCTTTCCCTGGTGATTCTTTGTCCATGGTGGCGTTTCGAAAGTCGGCATTGGGTTAGCTTAACGGAAGACGGAAGACGGAAGACGGAAGACGCTTCTTCCCGACTCATATTCGCAAGGATTCGGGAAAATCCCGGTCCTATATTAGGTGCTGGATGCTATCGTACGGTCTGAAACGTTTTCATGACACAACCCGGGACAATGTTATCCATGTCGAATGCGAAAGAAACCATTGAAATAACGTTGGATCCTCTCAAATTTCGCGACCCGGAGCGCACCGCTCGGGGCGAGCGCCGTGCCCGGGTGCATCTGAACAAGCTGGAAACCTTATGGATCAATACCGGCACCCTGTGCAACCTCACTTGTCGCAATTGTTACATTGAGTCCTCGCCGAGCAACGATCGGCTGGTTTATATCACCCACGCCGAGCTGTGTGCGTACCTTGACGAAATTGAGCGCGACAAGTTTGGGACCAGAACGATCGGTTTCACCGGGGGTGAGCCGTTCATGAACCCCGATATGGTGGCCATGCTTGATGAAGTGCTGAGCCGCGGTTTCGAAGCGCTGGTGCTGACCAACGCCATGAAACCCATGATGAAAACCAGCGCAGCGCTGCTTGACGTGCAAAAACGATTGGGCAAGCGTTTGACCATCCGAGTTTCCCTTGATCATTATTCCCGCGACCTGCATGAACTGGAGCGGGGCCCCAAGGCCTGGAAACCTGCGCTTGAAGGCTTGCGCTGGCTCAGTGGCAATGGCTTCAAAATCGACATTGCCGGCCGGCTGTTTTCCGGCGA
>JBGTEC010000083.1:0-2169 GCA_041747995.1 Wenzhouxiangella sp. | reverse complement strand
ACGCCTTTCGCACCCGGAACGGGGCTATCTTTGCCGAGATATCGACCAAGTCCATCCGCAGTGATTCCTTCTACGCAGATGAAAAGATTGCCGCCATGGATCCACTGGAGCGCAAGACCATCGTCGAGAGCTGGTAAAGCTGCTGCTAACTGCGAAGAGCGAAAAGACTTGACTAACCGCGAAGACGCCAAAAAACGTTAAGGAAAGGAATTAAAAGCCTTCCTGATTATGTACACCCTTCAGCCATCACGGCAGGCGGCGAGTGGCGTCACCTGCTGCTCGTGCCGTGGGTCGATCGGCATTGAGTCAATGCCCAAGGTTCCCGGGCGCTTTGGTGCCACCGAAACTGCTTCGAAGGGCGTCCGGCTTTGTAAGGCTTCTTGATGGCACTGGGATGGGGAAGGATGCGGTATGAATCGTGCCGTCTTCCGCGACCCACGGCACGAGCAGCAGCCAACGCCACTCCCCGTTGACAGTGTCGTGCAACGGGTAGGTTTGGCCTTAAACAAACTCGCAACCTCCTGCATCGGGGGGTGTCGGGGGCTTCGGCCCGGCCGGGGCGCGGAAATCTTACTGAACCCATCAGCCTCTTTGCGAACCAAAGAACTTTCAAAAAACCCACTTCAGACAGCAATTTCACCATCGGGCATTCGTGGGCCCCACAGCCCCCTGATGTCAGACCACATCAACAGTATCGATCGCCCCGGCCGGGTCGAAGCACTCGGCATCACCCGATGCTCGAAGCCATCGACAGGCGCAGGTCCCTGAACTTGAAAAGGTTTTGAAATAGCTGGGCAGTAGCTGAGCTACGTACATAATCAGGAAAGCCTTTTCTTTGCGTTCTTCGCGTCTTTGCGGTTAGTAGCCTTTAAAGCACTTGGCTTTTGATGCTGGACAGGGCGCTGAGGATCTGGTCCATGTCCTGGTTGGTGTGGGCTGCGCTCAGCGAGATGCGGAGCAGGTTGAGGCCGGCCGGGGTCGCAGGCGGGATCATCAGGTTGGCATAGACGCCAGCCTTGAGCAGTTTGCGCCAGTGCCCGAGGGCAGTGGCCCGGTCAGGCAGGATGATAGCGGCCACCGGCCCGGGTATCTCACTGCCCAACGTATAACCCATTGCATTAACTTCAGAATATAGGCGGTTGATATTGCGATGAAGTTGCTGTCGAAGCTCCTGGCCGTCAAGGAGTAAGTTTAGCGCGCTTCGGGTGGAAGCGATCACGGCCGGTGAAGGTGATGCAGTAAAAATGTAGGGGCGGCTGGCCAGGCGCAGGAGTTCCAGTTCCGGATGGGGGCTGACGCAAAATCCACCAATGCCAGCCAGGCTCTTGGAAAAGGTGCCAACGATGAAATCGACCTGATCCAGAAGGCCGGATTGTTCGGCCAGGCCCAGGCCGCGCTCACCAAACACGCCGAAAGAGTGAGCCTCGTCCACCATCAGCCAGGCGCCGTGCCGGTTCTTGACCTCGACAAACTCCGCCAGCGGGGGCTGGTCGCCGAGCATCGAGTAAAGACCTTCGACGACCACCAGCGCTTTGCTGGCGTCTTCGCCCAGGCGGCCCAGGCGCCGATCAAGGCTTTCTGGATCATTGTGGCGAAAGCGGATGGTCTGGGCGTTGCTGAGCCGGCAGCCGTCGTAGATGCTGGCATGGCTGTCGGAATCGACCAGCAAGTATTCGCCAGCGCCTGCCAGGCTGGAAAGCGCACCGAGGTTGGCCTGGTAGCCGGTCGAGAAGACGATAGCGGAAGACCAGCCGAAGGCGGCAGCCATTTCGCGTTCGAGCGCTTCATGAGCGGCATAACTGCCATTGGCCATTCGGGAGCCGGTCGTGCCGGTACCCAGCGTCTCGACGGCGTCACGGCCGGCTGCCACAACCGCTGGATGGAAGGTGAGCCCCAGATAGTTGTTGGTGCCGGCGAGGATGACCTCACGACCACCGATGATGCCCCGAGTCGCCGACAGTACGTTGTCGATGGGCGTGGCGATGGGGGCCGGACCTTCGCCAATCAGCCCGGCGCGTGCCTCGGCCGCTCCCTTGTACTTCTCGAACAGGCTCACCGGTCCGCCTCATTGCAGACGATGACGATCTGTTGGGCCAGTTGATTGAGTGTCTGGACATCGGCCAGTCGGTCGACCGGGATTGATATATCAAGGTCGTCCTCAATCTCCAT
>JBGTEC010000082.1:0-51134 GCA_041747995.1 Wenzhouxiangella sp. | reverse complement strand
GAGGCCATTCCACTGACGGCGCTGGCTGGTGGGGAGAGCCTGTTCGGCTGAGCCCGCCGCGGCAGCGCCGAGGCGGGATCGGGAAGCGGGAGCGGGTTGGGCTTACTTGCCGTAGCGCTTCTTGAACTTGTCGACGCGGCCACCAGTGTCGAGCATCTTGTGCTTGCCGGTGTAGAACGGGTGCGACTTGCTGGAGACTTCCACCTTGACCAGCGGGTATTCGTTGCCGTCTTCCCACTTGATCGTTTCCTTGGTCTGCACGGTCGAACGGGTCTTGAAGATCAGGTCGCTGGACAGATCCTGGAAAATCACTTCGCGATAATTGGGGTGAATATCTGCCTTCATGGCGGTGTCCTGAGAAAACGTGGGAAATAGCCGGGTATTATCCGATAGATGCTCAACAATATCAAGGCCCGTCGTCGCTGGCCGCGGAACCCAGAAAGTGCTGATGGTAGCGCTGTGGCACGAAGTGCCAATAGGCCTGCAGCAAGGCCTCAAAATCTTCGCTGGTCAAGCTGTCACGGAAACCGCTAAGCCGAAAAAGGCTGCCAGCTCCCTCGGCAACCATTCGGGTATTAGCCTCGTTACTCCCCAGGTACCGGCTAAGGGGCGCTTCATACATCAGGAATGGCCAGTCATCGCGATGTTGTCTGGCATCGTTCACCAGTCGGGGCAAATCTTCGGGAACCAACCAGATTCTTGCCAACAGTTCATGGATCGTATTGATCCCGACCATTGGATCAGCCAGGTCAGCGCTTACGGCTGCTTGGTTTATTCGCGCGGCGACCGATTGGAAGTCGATTTCGATTGGGCTTTCCGATCCGATCAATAGCAGATCGGAATCAATGATGCTCACCGCAACGTAGGTATGCGGAAAAACTCCTTGAAAGGTTCCAATCACCGAGCGGATATTGTCCGGGTCCATATTGTAGACCTGCAACCATTGGGCGAATATCCCGCCCTCAAGCAAGGCCTCAGCGCCAAGGCGGTAAAATTCCTCGGAAAACAGGCTGGCAATTCCGGCAATCCACGGATTGGAAGGCTCGGAAACGATGATGTCGTAGGCCTCGCTGGACAGCCTCAGGTGAAGGCGACCGTCAGTGACCCGAATTGACACCTTGGGGTGATCATGAACACGGTGGTTAACTGCGGAAAAAAGTTTTGAGCCCTCAACCATGGCGGACTCGATTTCAATCACGCTCACGTTTTCTACTTCCTTATACAGGGTCGCCGAGCCGGCCGTCACGCCGGTACCCATGCCGATAACTGCTACGTTCCTGGGTTTCTTGTGCAAAAGTATCGGTAGATGGGCTATCAACTTCTGCGTCGGCATGTCGCCATGGGATGAGCCGTCGATCTTTCCATTGGTGGCGATGTGTAGTTCGTTGCTGAGCAAAAGGCGATCCCGGGACACAGTCACGGTCGCCGTCTGTCCATCGCGGTAAAACAATAACTCGGAGCGTCGGGCCAGTTCCTCGCCCAGCAAGGAAGCATCAACCCTTTGATAAGCCCGGGCATACTCGGACAAACCACTGGCCATTACCTGACTATTCCACGGCGGCACCAGAAACCAGCCACCGCCGTAGGCACCCATCAACAGGACCGCCATGGTCACCTGCAGCACCGGATGCCCGCCACGGGACTGAACCAGTATCATGCTGTAGCAGAGGATCCCGATGGCGATCAGAAGGGTTGGCAGGATGCCGACCATTGGAATCAGCACAAACCCGGTCAACAGGGCACCGGCCACACAGCCGAAGGTATTGGCGAGATACAGCTTGCCCGTTTCATTTGCGGGCCGTATGAGGTCTCCCAGTCCAATACGAAGGATCAGTGGAAACAGCATACCCATAAAGGTCGCGGGCAACAGGAAAAGGGCGGCGGCGATGATAATTTGAAGATTCAGCAAACCCAACCTCGTACCGGCAAGGTCCGCATCGAACGAGGTCAGGAAAAAGCCGGGCAGCAATGGCAATACCACCGTACTGGCGAATATCGTGATGACGCTCAGCAAACCCGCCAGCCCGAAAAACAGCAAGGTACGCTCGCCCGACCACCGGGTCGAAAAAGCTGCCAGCCCGGCCCCCAGCCCCAGGCCAGCCAGAAAAACCGCCAGGACCGAAGAAAAAGCATACGCAGAACCCCCGACGATCAGCACAATGACCCGCGTCCAGGCCAACTGGCAGGCCATCGATGCGACGCCAACAAGCATCGCAGCCAACGGCAAAGTCAGTTCGGTGCTCGCTACGTGAAGCGGTTCGGCTGTTGGCTTCCGCCCCGACCGGCTCACATGTGCATCGGTAAAGTGCGTGCTCAGGACAAGCACGAGCAGCCCCATGACGATATTGGCAATCGCCACGATCCAGAGCACGGAAGTCATCCCCATGGCAGGCAGCAGCCAGAAGCCGGCGGCAATGACGCCCACCACCGCACCAGCAATATTGATGGCATATAGCCCGATTATTGCGGCCGGCGCATGCTTTGCCACATCCGCGGCAAAGCGCACAAGCAACGGTAGACTTGCCCCCATCAACAGCGTCGGCGGCAGCAACAGCGCCATTCCCAGCAGGGTTCGGGCCGAGTTCAATATCCAGGGGTTCTCGATCGCACCGTGTCCCAATAGGCCAAGAAAGGGAGCAAAAAATCCGATCAGCCAGGAGCTGATCAACACGTAGAAGCCGAGCAGGATTTCGAGATAACCGTAGATTCGCAACGGATTACGAAAGCCATCGCCCCAGACACCCGCTATTCGAGCTCCGACACCCAGCCCCAACATGAACACCGAAACCACAATCGCGATCGACACGGCATCGGAACCGAACTCCCGTGCCAGCATCCTCGCCCAGGTGACCTCATATACAAGCGCGAAGGCGCCTGAAAACAAAAAGATGACGCCGACCAACAGCAAACCGATACGTTGCACGAGACACTCCCTCGGGAATAACAGGCCGCATATTTGCGGCTCGGCCAGTGTAGTTGCCAATCCATCATGGCTCAAGAAGCCAGTCCGACCAAGCACATGCCGGAACTTTAAACTATCGGAAGAAACCAATTTCAAGAGGGGTTATTTTTTTGGAAGGGAGTTCGGCAATGAAAAAGGTCATTTCGTTCTGCCTCCTGGCTGGCGCATTGGTTCTTGCTGGTTGCGCCGCGCTACAGGAATCCCGTTCGCCGCAACCTATTGATACGAACTACGTCGGCGCCGTTGAACAAAAGGGTGTGCGTTTTGGCACCAGGGTGCAGTGGGTGAACCCGCCCCGACGGACCCCGGTAGAGGCCGAGGACGCCCTGGCGCTTGAAGAGGATGAGCTTCAGTAGCGCGGATCACTGTTGTTCAGAGGCTCCCTAGAGTTCGACCGGGTCCATGTCGAGATGCCAGCGGACTTTACGGGCGTTGGGGAGGTTGTAGAGCGCGGGAAGGTGCTGGTTGATGCATTCGACCAGGGAGCCGCGCTGGTCGGCCTGTAGCCAGAGCTGAAAGCGCCAGTAGCCGGCGCGCCGGCTCATGATGGCCGGAATGGGGCCAGCGATATCGATACCCGGAGTTTTCATTTTCCTGGCCGCCGCGACCAGGAAGGCCCGCGGCAATTCGGCCTGGTGGGCTTCGGCGCGCAGCAGGGCCAGGGCGGTGGCCGGCGGCAGTTTCGCCGCCTGGCGCTCTTCGAGCAGGTGCTGGGCAAATTTGCGGTAATCCCCTTTAACCAGCTCGCCCAGCAATGGATGTTCAGGGTGGCGGGTCTGGAGCAGAAACTCGCCGGGCCGCTGTCCTCGCCCGGCCCGGCCAGCGACTTGGCATACCACCTGCCCGAGCCGTTCCGGAGCGCGAAAGTCGGCACTGAACAAGGCCTGATCGACATCGAGGACGGCGGCCAGAGTGACCTGCGGCAAGTGATGGCCCTTGGCCAGCATCTGGGTGCCGACCAGGATGCACCTGCCGCCGGCGCGGACATTTTCCAGCAGGGATTCAAAGTCGTCGCGCTTGGACATGCTGTCACGGTCGACCCGGTGGACTGGAACGTCGGGAAATCGCTCCTTCAACAGTTCTTCGAGGCGCTCGGTTCCGGCCCCAACTGCGGCCAGGTCGGGCGCCCCGCAATCGGGGCAGCGCGGGGGCTGTCGCTGGCTGGCGCCACAATGGTGGCATTGCAGGCGTGATTGTTGCTGGTGCCAGGTCATGTGCGCGTCGCACCGCTGGCAATCGGCCTGCCAGCCGCAACAGTTGCACATCAGCACCGGGGCATAGCCGCGCCGGTTTCTGTAGAGAAGCACCTGGCCGTCATCGGCCAGGTGACGTTCGATTGCGACCAGCAATCCGGGATCCAGGGCTCCGCCCTGCCCCCGCTGGTCAATGACTTTCCAGTGCGGCTGGACCGCCTCGCCGGCGCGCTGGGTCAGTTCCAGCATTTGGTAGCGCTTATTGGCGACGTTGTTCAGGCTTTCAAGCGAGGGCGTTGCCGAACCCAGTACGATCGGAATGCCAAGCTTGCGCGCGCGCAGGACGGCGACGTTGCGGCCCTGGTAGCGGGCGCCTTCCTGTTGCTTGAATGAGCCGTCGTGTTCTTCATCGACGACGATCAGGCCGAGCTTTTTCAGAGGCAAAAACACCGCCGAGCGGGTGCCAACGATGACCCGGGCACGCCCACTGCGCGCGGCCTGCCAGCATTGCAGGCGCTCGCCTTCGCTCAAGCCCGAGTGGTAGGTGAATGCCCGTTGCCCCAGGCGTGCCTCGAAGCGACGGACCAATTGCGGGGTCAGGCCGATTTCAGGCACCAGGATCAGCACCTGACGACCGCGAGCAAGCAGTCTTCTGGCCGCATGCAGATAGACTTCGGTCTTGCCGCTACCGGTCACACCCGCCAGAAGTAGACCGGCAAAGCGGTGACGGGCGCGAAAAATGGCGGCGGCTGCCTGACGCTGTTCATGGTTGAGTGTCGGGCCGGCCGTGACAGTGAGCGCGGATGGCGCATCCACCGCCTGGATCAGGCCATCGGCCAGCATTCGACTCAGGGCGCTGGCGCTGGCTCCGGCATTGAGCAGATCGTCGCGGGCACGAGCGCCGTGTTGCAACGCGGACTGGACTTCAGCCTGGCGCGGCGCCCGGCCGAGATCGGCAGCGTGGCCGGCGTCGGTCAGTTCAAGGCCCGATGGAGGCGGCTCGCGAAAAGCCTTGACTCGGCGCAATGCCCCGGGCAACAGGAGACCAACGGCCTCGCCCGGCGCGAAACCATAGTAGTGAATACACCAGTCCAGAAGCTCAAGCAGGGAAGAATCGACCAAAGCGTCGTCAAGCACCTGCTCGACGGGTTTGAGTTCGCCGGTCCCCCCGGCCTCGCCGTGACCAAGAACCAGTCCAACCAGGCGACGCCGACCGAAGGGAACCAGCACCCGGCTACCGACCGGCGGCAGCGAGTGCCCTTCAACAGGGAGATAATCGAACAAGCGGGGCACGGGCACCGGTACGGCCACCTGCGCGGCCTGGGGCCTGGATGATGGCACCTCTCGCCCCCGGCCGGTCAAACCGGGCCGGTTACTGGATCCTCACGCTGATGCCCAGGTCCTTGTTGTGATGAGCCAGCAGGTGCTTGTCGCGATCAAGATCGATCAGGTCAGACAGTATGCGCGCCGATTCTGTCAGGTACAGATCGCCACCATCCTTGCTGTCCTCGGCATCGTCATCGTCGGCCTGTTCGTCCAGCAAGCCGCCATTGGGCGGACCAGCCGCGTGGGCAAAGCGAGCAGAACGGCGTTCTTCAGCCGCAGCCATTTCCTTCTTGCGCGCTTCGAGCAACAAGGAGACGGTTTCGCGTTCGCTTTCCTTTTCCCACTCGGCCAACTCCTCGAACAGGTCCTTGAACTCCGCATCATCGCGGGCGCGGGTTTCGTGGCGATCACGTGCCAGGCTGATCAGGCCCGACAAATCGGCGACGGGCTTGTAATCGGTGCTTTCGATCTCGCCCCACGGTAGGGCAAACTCCAGCGCGCTTTCACCGAAATCCTCCGGGTTGCCCGGGCTGGGCAGGACAATATCGGGAATCACGCCTTTCGATTGGGTCGAACCACCGCCAATACGATAGAACTGGGCCATGGTGAGCTTGATCTGACCTAGGCGGGAGTTCTCGCTGCGCGAGAATTCATCCAGGTCGATCAAATTCTGCACCGTGCCCTTGCCGAAGGTTGTCTCGCCGATGATCACGCCGCGCCCGTAATCCTGGATCGCGGCGGCGAAAATTTCGGAAGCCGACGCGCTGCGCCGGTCAACCAGCACGCCGAGCGGGCCGGACCAGGCCATGCCCGGTTCACGATCGCGTTCGAGGTTGACACGGCCTTGCGAGTCGCGCACCTGAACCACGGGACCTTCGTCAATAAACAGCCCAGTGAGCGTGGTGGCCTCGATCAACGCACCGCCACCGTTGCCGCGCAGGTCGATCACCAGGCCGTCGATCCCTTCGGATTTGAGCTCATTGATCAACCGCCGGGTATCGCGGGTGCTGGAGCGGTAATTGGGTTCGTTGAGCGCCCGCCCCTGGAAATCAACATAGAACACGGGAACGGTAATGATGCCGATGCGCCGGGTTGCTTCGCCGTCCGGGACCTCAATGATCTTGCTTTTGGCGGCCTGCTCTTCCAGGCGCACCTGGTCGCGGGTTATGTCAATGGTTTGCGATGGTCCGCTCAGGCCGGTTTCGGCTGGCAGAACTTCCAGCCGGACCTTGGTTTCGCGCTCGCCGCGGATCAGGGCCACCACATCGTCCAGGCGCCAGCCAATGACTTCAACCATGTCCTCGTCGTCCTGGGCCACACCGACAATGCGGTCACCCGGCTTCAGACGTCCGTCCAGGTCGGCCGGCCCGCCCGGGACGATTTCCATGATCGTGGTGTACTCGGTTTCGCGCTGCAGCATGGCGCCGATGCCATCGAGCGACAAACGCATGGAGATTTCGAAGTTGTCCACGCTGCGCGGCGACATGTAGGCCGAATGCGGCTCGATCGAACGGGTATAGGCGTTCATGAAGAACTGGAATACGTCTTCGCTGTTGAACTCACTGATCCGCCGACCCAGGTTGGTGTAGCGCTGGCTCAGGGTCTCGGCGATCTGCTCGTCTTCCTGGTCAGTTAGTTTCAGCAGCAGCCAGTCATTCTTCACGCGCTGGCGCCAGACCTCGTCCAGTTCATAGCGATCTTCGGCCCATGGCAACTCGGTGCGATTGAAGCGGTATTCCTCATCGACATCGAACGAAAACCCTTCTTCAAGCAGGCTGATAGCGTAATTGGTTCGCTCGCTGACCCGACGAACATAACGGTTGAAGATATCGAACGCCGGTTCGAGATCGGCCGATTTGAGAGCATTGTGGAGATGCGGCCGGTAGCGCTCGAGATCGGCGATATCGCCAGCATGGAAATAGAGGCGGTTGCCATCGAGCAGGCGCAGGTACTGGTCGAAGATGCGCTGCGACATGTCCTCTTCGAGGTTGTTGCGATGATAGTGGTAACCGCTGATGAAGCGAGTCGCCAGCCGGCTGGCAAAGCGGTGCTCGGTTTTCGGCGACAGCAGACCACTGACTGGCTCAGTCACGGAAGCCTGGCTTGTGCCCAGGAAAATGGCGGCCGGCATCAGTGCGGCGGCGAACAATGTTACAAACAGAATTCGATGGGCTTTGATTTTCATGTCGGCTTGGACCTGTCGCAGCGGCAATAGTTTGCCAATTGTTTGTGTTCCCCGGAGTCTGTCAGGCAGCATGGATTGGCAAAGGTTCAGGCAGGCCGCAAACATGAGCCTGTTCAGCATAGTAACCCAACAGGGTGCACAAGGATGTCGTCAAGGCATCGGCCACACCGGGCAAATCGGCCGGGGGCCAGTGATTCCGAAACTGGGTCATCGCCAGCCCGGCGAAGCCGCAGGGATTGATCATCGAAAACGGCGTCAGGTCCATATCGATATTGAAGGCGAGGCCATGAAAAGTGCACTCGCGCCGGACCTTGAGCCCGATCGAGGCAATCTTGGCTCCATCCACGAACACGCCAGGCGCGCCCTCCTGGCGTTCAGCGGCCACTTCACGCGCGGCCAGCACATTGATCACCGCTTGTTCCAGCCGGTTCACCAGGCAGCGCACCCCCAGGCCGCTGCGTTTTAGATCGAGCAGTGGATAAGCCACCAGTTGTCCCGGCCCGTGGTAGGTGATCTGGCCACCTCGATCGGTCTGCACGACCGGGATATTGCCGGGGTTGAGCAGATGCTCGGGCTTGCCGGCCAATCCCTGGGTAAAGACGGGATCGTGTTCGACAAACCAGAGTTCATCGACCGTGTTCCGGTCACGCCGGTCAGTAAAGTCGCGCATCGCCTGCCAGACCGGCTCGTAGGGCTGGCGACCCAGATCCCGAATAAGGAGTTGGCTGGTTGGCTGGTTGGCTGGTTTCAAAGCATCATCACCACAGCATCGAGCTGCCGAACCTCGGCATAGATGCTTTCCAGATGCTCACGGGATGTTGCCTCCACGGTGACGGTAATGCTTTCAAAGCGACCGTTACGGCTGGGGCGGACGCGCACATCGTCGCCGTGGGAAAACTCGGTGTGGCGCGAGATGGCCGTCAATACGGCGGTTCGGGCCTCGGCGCTGGTGCGCACCATGGCCTTGACCGGGTATCTGCAGGGAAACTCCAGGGGAGAGTCGTCCGCCATTTTTTGAACACCTGCAATCATCAATTACCGAACAAGCCACCAAACCATAGCCTGATGCCATCGGATGTGCGGCCGAAAAAGCCGGCTTCCGCCACATCCTGGCGGGCAACCAGCGGGCGTTCAGCCACGGTCTGGCCATCCAGCGCGATCAGGAGGCGGCCAACGGTCTCACCAGCCGCGACCGGCGCGCTGAGGATGCCATTCATTTCAAGCCGCGCTTCCAGTGCATCGTAACGGCCCCGGGGAACGGTGACAAACAAATCATCCTCGATGCCCAGGCTGACTTCGTTGGCGCGACCGCGCCAGATTCTCTCGATTTTCAGCTCGTCATCGGCATCGTAGAGCTGGTAGGTTTCGAAAAAGCGGAAACCGTAGTTGAGCAATGACTGGCTGGCGGCGGCGCGGGCTTCTTCGCTGTCGGTGCCCATTACCACGCTGATCAGGCGCATGCCGTCGCGGCTGGCCGAAGTGACCAGGCAATAGCCGGCCGAGGAGGTGTGTCCGGTCTTAAGACCATCAACCGACGGATCGCGCCACAGCAAGCGATTGCGGTTGTGCTGACGAATCTCATTGAAGGTGTATTCCCGTTCCGAATACCAGGCATAGAAATCCGGGAAATCACGGATTAACGCTCGGGCCAGCAGCGCTGAATCGCGCGCGGAGGTGTACTGGTCCGGGTCGGGCAGGCCGGTGGCGTTCATGTAATTGGTATTGACCATGCCAAGCGTCTGGGCCTGCTCGTTCATCATGGTGGCAAAGACCGCCTCGGTGCCGCCGATATGCTCGGCTATGGCCACGCTGGCGTCGTTGCCCGACTGGATGATGATGCCCTTGAGGAGTTCCTCGACGCTGACCCGCTTGCCGACTTCGACAAACATGCGCGAGCCCTGTGTGCGCCAGGCAACTTCGGAAATCAGTACCTCATCGTCCAGCGCCAGATTGCCCCGGGCAATTTCATTGAAGGCGACATAGGATGTCATCAGCTTGGTAATGCTGGCTGGCTCCACCCGGTCATCGGGCGCCCGATCGGCAACGACCGACTGGGAGTGAAAATCCATCAGTATGAAACTGGTGGCTCCAATTGACGGGGCGGCTGGAACCGGTGTCTGCGCCCAGCCTGGCGTCACTGTCCATGAAAAGAACGCCACCAACAGAATGGGAAGCGTACGGAAATGCGGTTTGACTGTCTTCATTTTCAACTCGATAAAACCCTGTGGTTTCTCAGATTCGTGGATTGCAGATTCACGTGACCTGCAGTTTCTCGTCGATGCAGATTCACGGATAGACGTATTGCGGCCGGCCCAGGCCCAGCTTGCTGATGCTTTCGACCAGATCCATCGCCCGCTCCGCCTGCGTGATCGGCCCGACCCGAACCCGCCAGATGCGCCCGGAGGCGCTGCGAGCGGACTCTGCACTGGCCGGTGTCATGCCAGCCTCGTTCAGCCTGGCGACCATGGCCTCAGCCCGCTGGCGGTCGCCGAAGGCGGCGACCTGCAACAACACCGGTACCCGGGCCGGGCTGGTCGCCATTCGAATCGGCTCGTCGAAGGTGATCGCCGTGACCTCTACCGGGCCGGTACCGGCATGGTCAATACCCAACTCGACTGCCGCCGCCCAGGACAAATCGATAATGCGGTCCGGGTGAAAAGGCCCGCGATCGTTGATCCTGACAATGATACTGCGGCCGTTGCCGAGGTGCCGAACCTCGGCAAAGGTCGGCAAAGGCAAGGTACGATGCGCTGCCGTCATCTTGTACATGTCGTAGGGCTCGCCCGATGAGGTGGCCCGACCATGGAACTTGGTGCCGTACCAGGACGCGATACCCGTCTCGTTATAGCCGTCGGCAGTAGCCATCACCCGGTAGGTCTCGCCGAACACCTGGTAGGGGGAGTGGTTGCCATAGGGGCTTCGCGGCTCGGGCCGCGGTACCGGACGTTCGATTCGACTGAAATCGAAGGTCTCGGTGGGCGCGCCGTCGGCCTGGGGAGTTTGCCTTGGTTGTTCCGCCGGCCCGGCCTCCCGCGTTTCACGGGAGCAGGCCGCCACCACCAGCGCTACCAGAAGCAGCAGCGCCAGTCGCATCAAGGAGCCTGCTCGCTGATCGCTTCGGCGAGCTGAGTCACGGCCATGGCATACAGCGGCGACCGGTTATAACGCGTAATGACGTAAAAATTGTTCAGCCCGAGCCAGTACTCGTTCCCGTCCTCGGTTTCCAACGTGACCAGGGTGGCGCGCATGTTCAGATCAACGCCGTTCTGGTCGAACTCGATGCCCATCCCGGCCAGGTCGGCCAGAGTGTGATCCAGGGTCATGCCGAACTCGAGATCCAGGCCCTCGGGCACGGTAGTGACGGGCAACACGATAGGCTCGCCGGCACGCCACCGGTGGACGGCCAGGTAGTTTGCGACCGACCCCAGCGCATCCGGCAGCGAGCGCCACAGGTCGCGTCGGCCACTGCCGTCGATATCCACCGCGTAGGCCCGGTAGCTCGAGGGAATGAACTGACCCAGCCCCATGGCGCCGGCGTAGGAGCCGCGAACCTCGTAGATCGGCAGCTCTTCTTCATGGGCCAGGCTCATGAAATGACCCAGCTCGCTGGCGAAGAAACTGGCACGCCGGGGAAAGTAAAAGCCCAGCGTGGCCAGGGCGTCGATGACCCGGTAACTGCCGGTGTTCGACCCGTAGTTGGTCTCAACGCCCACGATGGCCACGATAATCTCCACCGGCACGCCGAACTGCTCAGACACCTTTTCGAGCAAGTCCTGGTTGGCGCGCCAGAATTCGGCACCGCCGGCAATGCGGGTCTCGGTCAGGAAAATCGGCCAGTAGCGGTACCACGGTCGGGCTTCGGCCGGTCGGGTGATGGCATCGATGATGGCTTGCTGGTAATTGGCATCGGCCAGCACGGCGCGAACCTCGTCGGCATCCAGACCGTGCTCGGCGACGACGCGGGCCACGAATTCCTCGGAGCCCGGATGCGGCTCGTCGGCTGCCACACTCGTTGCGACACTCCCGGACACGGCAAGGCAAAACAACAGGCAGGTCATTCTGATCATTGATTTTTCATCTGTATGGTTAACGTTATGCTGTGTAAGAGAGCTGTCTTGAGAAAAGGTTTCCCCGCCAGCCATGCCAAGGCCTCATTCTAGCAATTGTGCCGACCCTGCGCTTTCCCCACCGTTTCCGGCCTGATCCAAAAGGAAAAGCATTAACCACAGAGTCTCCAACCCCGTAGCCGGGCCCGCTGTCGCGAAAAGAACAAAAAAAATTTCACCACAGAGGCACGGAGGTCACTGAGGTCACAGAGCAATAGAATATTTCTTTTTTTCTCAGTGCCCTCTGTGTCTCTGTGGTTCAATTTCTTCACGCTTTCATCCCATGAATCGACGCCGGCTGTAAAGACCCATCACCAGCCCGAACCCGGCCAGCAAGGTCACCGCCGAGGTGCCGCCGTAGCTGACCAGCGGCAACGGCACCCCAACCACCGGCAACAGTCCGCTGACCATACCGACATTGACCGCCAGGTACAGGAAGAACATGAACACCAGCGCGCCGGCCAGCAAACGACCGAAACTGTCGCGGCAGCGACTGGCCAGGTACAGCCCGCGCAGGATGATTGCTGCATAAAGGATCAGCACGGCAATGACGCCGACAAAGCCGAATTCCTCGGCCAGCACCGAAAAGATGAAATCCGTATGCGGTTCAGGCAGAAACTCCAGGTGAGACTGGCTGCCTTCCGTCCAGCCCTTGCCCGTCAGCCCACCGGAGCCCACAGCGATCTTCGACTGAATGATATTCCAGCCCTGACCGAGCGGATCGCTCTCGGGGTTGAGAAAGGTCATGATGCGATGCTTCTGATAAGCATGAAGATTCAGCCACATCAGCGGCAAGGCCGCAGCCACCGCAACCCCCATGGCGATGATGAGCCGCCAGCGCAGACCGGCCAGAAACAAAATGCACAGGCCACTGGCGGCAACCAGCACCGAGGTACCCAGATCAGGCTGCATCATGATCAGGCCGACCGGCAGCATGATCAGCACCACGCCGGTCAGCAGGTCAACCCAGCCCGGCGGCAGCGGCCGGCGCGCCAGCAACGCTGCCAGCATCAATGGCAACGCAAGCTTCATTGCCTCGGCCGGTTGAAACCGGACCACGCCGAGATCAAGCCAACGCTGCGCACCGCGACCAACACCAAACATCCAGACTGCCACGAGCAACAGGATCGCTGCCACATACAACCACGGTGCCCAGACCTGCAGAAAGCGCGGCGGCATCTGGACCAGCACCAGCATGATGACCAGCCCCATGCCCAACCGCACCCCCTGCTTCCAGACCGTACCGATGTCCTGCTCGGCCGCGCTGTAGAGGACCACCAGGCCCACGGCCATCAGCACCAGGATCAGACCGGTCAGCACGGGATCCAGACGCCAGCGCAATAGCCAATGGGCGGGCTGCCAGGTGGACCGGGCGTTCAATAGCCCAGCTCCATGGCACGGGCCAGCACCGCGGCCGCCACCGGCGCGGCGATGCGGGATCCGCCGCCGCCATGTTCAACCACCACACTGATGGCGATGGCCGGATCATCGAAAGGCGCAAACCCGATAAACAGGGCATGGTTGCGCAAGTGCTCGGGGCGCTCATCGTGGTCGCGCACAAAGTTGGCCTCGAAATCATCGGGCACGCCGAATACCTGGGCCGTGCCGGTCTTTCCACCCATCCGCACCGGCATCTGGGAGGCAATGGCGCGCGCGGTTCCGGTCGGGCCATGAACAACCGACTCCAGGCCCCGGAAGACAGCATCCCAGGTTGCTTCGGAATGAATGACCATCCGCAGCGGCTCACCGCCGCCAATCAATGAAGGCTGTGCCGTGACGCCGCGGCCGGCAAACGCGGCCGTAGCATGAGCAAGTTGCATCGGCGTGACCACGGTAAAGCCCTGACCGATGCCGGTAATCACGGTTTCACCGGGAAACCAGGCCTCGCCCAGGGTCGCCCGCTTCCATGCGCGGGATGGCAGAACGCCATTGTTCTCGCCCGGCAGATCCAGACCGGTGGAGCGCCCGAAACCGAACAGCGCCAGCTCGCGTGAGATTCGATCGATACCCAGATCGACCGCAACCTGGTAGAAATAAGTGTTGACCGACTCGGCCAGCGCGGCGTCAAGGTCAACCCAACCATGGCCACCCCGACGCCAGTCGCGATAGCGACGGCTGTGACCAGGCAACTGGAAAGAACCGCGCGAAAAGTATCGGGTCGATGGCGTGATGACGCCGCTTTCCAGCGCGGCCAGCGCCACGAACGGCTTGATCGTCGAACCCGGTTCGTAGCCGCCGGACAGGAAGCGGTTGAACAAGGGCCGCTGGTGGTTGGTCAGCAGCAGGTTGTAATTGGTCTGGCTGATGCCGTGAACGAACAGGTTGGGATCGAAACCCGGGTGACTGACCAGCGCCAGCACGTCGCCGGTGCGAACGTCCAGGGCAACCACAGCACCGGCCCGCTGCCCCAGCGCTTCCACCGCCGCTTCCTGCAAATCCAGATCCAGGGTCAGCATCAGGGTCTGTCCCGGGGTCGGGTTGCCGCGATCCAGCAGTCGCAACACCCGGCCCTGCGCATTGGTTTCCACGCGTTCGAAGCCGGGCGCGCCGTGCAGCAGGTGTTCATAGTGCCGCTCGATGCCGGTCTTGCCCACGTGCGAGGTGGCCCGATACTGATCACGGTCCAAACGCTGCAGGTCGCGGGTATCGATCCGGCCCACGTAGCCAATCACGTGCGCCAGCAGTTCAGCGTGCGGATAATGTCGGGTCAGGTAAGGCTCGACCTCCACACCCGGCAACCGATGGCGCTCGATGGCCAGGCGCGCGACCTGATTTTCGTTGAGATTACTCTTCAAGGTCAGGGCTTCGAAACGGCGCGAACGATGGCGCTGCTGCTGAAAACGGCGCAACTCTTCGGGACTGATTTCGACCAGTTCGGCCAGCCGTTCGATGGTCTCGTCCAGTCCTGGCGTGCGCTCGGGAACGACGACCAGGCGATAAGCCGGCTGATTTTCGGCCAGGACCCGCCCATGGCGATCCAGAATCAGGCCGCGATTGGGCGCCACCGCGCGCAATCGCACGCGGTTTTCATCGGCGCGGGCGGCATAGAGCTCGTGCGCACCAAGTTGCAGATGGCCATACCGCCAGCCCAGCAGCAGCAGCAAAGTGACAATCATGAAAACCAGGAACCGGAAGCGACCACTGATCAAGCCCAGCTCGGCTTGCTCATTGCGGACTCGTAACTTCTTCCTCACGAGCGTTGCAGCCGCTGACGGCGGCGAAGGCGATCAAACAGCAGAAACATCCATGGCCAGACCAGCACCGCGACCGCAGGGGCCAACCACCAGGTCCAGTGTGGCCAGTCATTGCCGGTCAGACCAAAAATCCACAGCTGGATGACCCGGTCGTTGACCAGCAGGGCAAAGATTGCCGCAGCTTGCTGCCACGGAGGGAAGAAGCGAAGCCGGGCCCGAAACCGTTCCAGCAGGAACATCATGATCACCAGGCTCAGCGCGTGCTGGCCAAGCAGCGTTCCGGTCGTGATATCCAGCAGCAGACCAATTAAAAAGACCTGGCCGAGATGACGCAATGAGCCGGCTTCCAGGTTCCAGTAGATGACAATCAACGCCAGCCAGAACGGACGCATCGGCTCCAGAACGCCAGGCAAGGGCATCAGGGTCAGGAAAAACCCCAGAACGAGCGTGATCACCATCAAGCCCCCACCCTGACCGTGCCCGCTCATATCACCTCTCCCGAGCCGGTTGGTTGCGGCCGCGCTTCGTCAATCTCGTTGCGCGATGGATCGACTGGATTCGCGTTGCTCAAACCCTGACTGGCCGCATCGTCATCGGAAGGATTCTCATCGGCCGGGTTTTCAGTGGCTTCAGGCCGAGCTTCGGTTTCGGTCCCCGCCTCGACCGGCTCGACGCCGTCACCTTCTGCGGCCCGGTGCTCGTCCGGAGAGCCCAGTGACAAAATCAGCAAATGACGGGCGCCATCCAGGCTTGCAAACGGCCGCGCCCGGGCATGCGCAAAGGCCTCCCCCGTCGGGCGCTCGATGGCCGTGACTTCGGCCACCGGCAAGCCAGCCGGAAAGCGCCCGCCGAGGCCTGAGGTCATCAGCACATCGCCAACCTCCAGATCGACGTTCATCGGCAAATCGGTCAATCCCAGTTCGTCGGTCCGACCGCTGCCATAGGCAATGGTGCGCACGCGGGTGCGCTCGACACTGACGGGCATCGCATGATCGGGGTCGGACAAAAGGATCACCGTGGCCGAATACAGCAAAACCCGATCGACCTGGCCGACCACCCCGGCGGCGTCAATCACTGGTTGGCCGGTCAGCACGCCGTGGGACGAGCCCCGGTTGATGACGACGCGGTGGGAATACGGGTTCAGATCGATGCTGCGCAGTTCGGCGGTCTGGTATTCGGCATCGACCACACGCGAGGCTTCCAGCAGCTCGCGCAACTCGGCGTTCTCGCGCCCCAGTTCCTGCATCAGCAGCAACCGGGCCCGGCTTTCGCGCAACAGTTGCTCCAGTTCGTCGCGTTCAGCCAGCAGGACATTGCGGTCGCTGAAATTCTCCTGCAGCCGCGCCGCCAGCGCAAAGGGTGCTTCCACCGCCAGCAAGAAAGGCTCGACTGCCAGACCGGCCAGCGCGTGAAAATTCTCGACATAGCGCCCACGAAAGTCCAGCGTCATCAGAACCATGGCGAGCAGGACGTAGAACATCAGGCGCGCCATTCGCCCGCCAAGGTCGGCGCTCACGCTGGAGCTATGTAGGCTTGCCGAAAATCTCACCGCATCCTTTGGTTTTTATTATCAGGTTGGTTTTATGGTCTTTTACTGTCAGCTGGAGAAAAAGAAGTCGCCGCGGTTTTCGTCCATCATCTCCAGCGCCCGACCGCCGCCGCGGGCCACGCAGGTCAGCGGGTCATCGGCGATGATGACCGGCAGGCCGGTTTCTTCCATCAACAGCTTGTCCAGCCCGCGCAGCAGGGCGCCGCCGCCGGTCAGAACGATCCCGGTTTCGGCCACGTCGGCGCACAATTCCGGCGGCGTCTGCTCCAGGGCCATCTTGACCGCGCTGACGATGCTGGTCAGCGCCTCGGACAGCGCTTCGAGCACCTCGTTGCTGTTCAGGGTGATCATCTTCGGCACCCCTTCTGCCAGGTTGCGGCCGGAAATCTGGATCTCTGAAGTCGAATCCTGTGGGTAGGCGCAGCCGATCTCCATCTTGATCCGCTCGGCGGTCGATTCACCGATCAGGGTGCCGTAGGAGCGGCGCACATAATTGATGATGGATTCATCAAAGTGATCACCGCCAATACGGACCGAATTGGCATAGACGATGCCATTGAGCGACAGCACAGCCACTTCGGTCGTGCCGCCACCAATATCGAGCACCATCGAGCCACGCGCCTCGTGAATCGGAATGCCGGCGCCAATCGCTGCGGCCATCGGCTCTTCGATCAGAAACACCTCGCGGGCACCGGCCCCTTCGGCCGACTCCTTGATCGCCCGTCGCTCGACCTGGGTCGACGAACAGGGCACGCAAACCAGCACTCGCGGGCTCGGGCGCAAGAACCTCGTCGAATGCACCTTCTTGATGAAGTGCTGCAGCATCTGTTCGGTCATGTTGAAATCGGCGATTACGCCGTCTTTCAGTGGCCGCGTGGTGCGGATATTGCCCGGCGTGCGACCGAGCATCTGCTTGGCCTCGGCACCGACGGCGGCGACATCCTGTGGTCCGCCCGGCCCACGCTGCATGCGGACGGCAACCACGGAAGGCTCATTGAGCACGATGCCCTGGCCGCGGACAAAAATCAGAGTATTGGCAGTGCCAAGATCGATGGACAGGTCGTTCGAAAACAAACCGCGTAAGCGCTTGAACATAAGAGGAAGGAGGGGTTCGCCCGTTATTTTTGCAAAGACCGACTAATGTAGCAACGTGGGCCTGAACCGGCAACCGATAAGATGGAAAGATAGCGTTAAACTGCGTTAATCAGTGCACAAAATGGACGCAGTCCAATCCTTGGCGATCCATTCGTTACAATAGCCGGCTGTTACTACTGCAAGGTTAAATCAATGTCCGTGATGATATGCGGCTCCCTGGCCTACGACAACATCATGGTCTTTCCGGAGCGATTCAAGGATCACATCCTCCCCGATCAGACCCATATGCTCAATGTCGCCTTTCTGGTGCCCGAGCTTCATCGCAATTTCGGCGGCTGCGCGGGCAACATTGCCTACTCTTTGAAAAAGCTCGGCGGCAAGCCCCTGCCCCTGGCCAGCGCCGGCGCTGACTTCGACGATTACGCCCGCCACCTCGACCGCCTCGGTATCAACCAGGACCACGTCCGCATCTGCGACCAGCTCTGGACCGCGCAGGCCTACATCACCACCGACATTGACGACAACCAGATCACCGCCTTCCACCCCGGGGCGATGAACGAAAACCATCACCAGAAGATCCCGACCAATGCCGGGGTGACATTCGGCATCGTCGCGCCCGACGGCAAGCAAGCCATGCTGGACCATTCCGACCAGTTTGCCGCCGCCGGCATCCCGCACATCTTCGATCCCGGCCAGGGCCTGCCCATGTTCAACGGCGAGGAACTCGAACACATGATCGCCAACGCCAACTGGCTGACGGTCAATTCATATGAGTGGGAAATGCTGAAAAAGAAAACCGGCCTCGACCACGAGCAGATCACCGCCCGCCTCGACGGCGGCCTGATCGTCACCCACGGCGGCGACGGCGCGGAACTGCACACGAGTGAGGGCAAAACCATCATTCCGGCTGTCAAGGCCGAAAAAGTCATCGACCCGACCGGCTGCGGCGACGCCTTTCGCGCCGGCCTGCTGTTTGGCCTGGAAAAAGGCTGGGACCCAACCGACGCCTGCCGCCTCGGCTCCCTGCTCGGTTCACTGAAAATCGCCCACGCCGGCCCCCAGCACCACGACTTCACCCCGAAGAGCATCGCCGAGCGCTTCCAGGCCGAATTCGGCCATCCCATGCCCGGCACAGGTTGACGCTGGCCCCGCAAACAGCGAAAATACGCGGCTGCCTGTATGGCTACGTAGCTCAGTTGGTTAGAGCGCGGCACTCATAATGCTGAGGTCGGTGGTTCAAATCCACCCGTAGCCACCATTTTTTAGGTCCCGTACCGTCCCCAACCCAACAAACTCAGAGTGCCTGACATCTTGGGGCGCCTGAAAGCGGTCGGGGAAAATTCCCTCCCAGGGGCGCCCAGATCGGGGCAACTCCGAGTTTACGTAACTGCGCTGCTCAGTTTGAAAATTCGCCAGCTCAGGAGCAGTCGCCGGTGCGGCGGCCCTTAAGCGTAGTGACCATGGTCATGGGTCCCATCGGCGTTTTCAGATCGGCGTTGATGGTGCCCTCCGAGGTATCACCGTTGAATTTCATGGTTGCAACCATGTTCACTTCCATTCCGGACTGGTCACTGCAGGTCATTGCAAAGTCGGCACCATTGCGGCCAATTTCACGGCGCTGGAATTGGCACTGTTCAATGTCTTCAAAAAAGGAATCGCCTGCCAAAATGTCCTCTTCGGTCATGCATTCGCTACTGGTGTGAGTCTGCTCGGGCAAGGGAAATCCACCTTCGGCGCGCATTGTGGTCGTCGTTTCCCACATACCTGGTTCGAGATTGGGGGTTTCTGCCAGGGCTGTGGCGACAAGACCGACCATCAATCCTGCAGCGATCATTGACTTGAGCATGAGATTCTCCATTGTTGGGACACTAGGCTGCGGAGTTCGGAGCCGACAAGCTTTATAACGAGAAACAGACCCGGAAAGTGCCAAAGACACCACCGCCTTTCAAAATGACCAGGTGTAGATCGACATCGCCCGCCGGATCCTCCGACGCACCGACTCGGCGATGGACAACTTCAATCGATCGGATAGCGGTAATCAATTGGACCGCGATTTTCCATTAAGGCAATCTATTACCCAGCGACTTCATCACCCCTTTAGGGAGTATTGCCATGACGAGAATTTCAACCATGTTGCTGGCGGCCGGCGCGATTGCGCTTGCTCAACTGGCCGCACCCGGCGCCATCGCCCAGAATCAGGTCAAGAACAATCAATTCTGGTGACCCGAACAGCTTGACCTCACGCCACTGCGCGCCAATTCGCCAAAATCCAACCCGTACGGTGAGGATTTCAATTACGCCGCTGAGTTTGCCACGCTGGATATCGATCAAGTCAAGGCCGACATCCAGGCGGTGCTGACCGACTCGCAGGACTGGTGGCCCGCCGACTGGGGCCACTACGGTCCATTGATGATTCGCATGGCCTGGCACAGCGCAGGCACCTACCGAATGATCGATGGCCGCGGCGGCGCCGGCGGCGGACAGTTGCGTTTTGATCCGCTCAACAGTTGGCCGGACAACGCCAACGCTGACGGTGCCCGAAATGACTGTGCTGGTCGGCGGCATGCGCGCGTTGGGCGCCAACACCAATGGCGTCGCCCATGGCGTGTTCACCGACCGTCCCGGCGTGCTCACCAACGACTTCTTCGTCAACCTGCTGGGCAACGGAACCGTCTGGTCAAAGGCTGATGAGGATGGCATCTACGAAGGCCGCGACCGCACATCCGGCGACCTCAAATGGACGGCCACCCCTGTCGACCTGATCTTCGGTTCCAACTCCGAACTGCGCGCGGTGGCCGAAGTGTATGCCGCCGCCGACGGTGAAGAAAAATTCATCGAAGACTTCGTCACCGCCTGGCACAAAGTCCTGACCCTCGATCGCTTCGACCTGTAAAACAACCAGCCAAGTGGCGATGCAACCCCCGCATCGCCGCTTGTTCTCCCACCCGTCTCCCGCCCTCCGCCCTGCGTCTTCCGACCACCGACCACAGCACAGACGCACCGCCCTTCCGACCCCCGTCTCCAGTACACTCATTAACCACACCCCATCCGAGGTTCGCTCCATGCCGTCTTTTCGCCACTTGGTTACCGGCCTGACTGCGGGCCTGCTGCTGAGCAGCAGCCTGGCTGCGGCCCAGGCCAATTCCAATTCCAATCACCAGGCCCTGGTCGAACTATTCAACGACTGGCGCGCTTTCGAACATCCCGGCTACGTCAACGGGGCGCCGGATTACACCGAAGCCAACCTCGCGCGGAAGCTGGACGGTCTGGGCGAGTGGCAAGAGCGTCTCGAGGCCTTGAGCCCGGAAGACTGGGCGGTGGATCAGCAGATCGACTACTACCTGGTCTGGGCCGAGCTCAACGGCCTGGATTTTCACCTGCGCGTGCTCAAACCCTGGGCTAACGACCCGGGCTTTTACGCCTCGGTGCGCACCTACCAGAGCGATACCCCGGCCGAAGAAGGGCCCACCATTCATGACGCGCTGCGCCTGTGGGAATATTCGGTCTGGCCGCGCACGGCCTTGTCCCAGCCGAATCCACTCAACGCCGAACAAGCCGCGCACCTGAAAGCCGAGCTGCGCATCATCCCGCCGCTGCTGGAACAAGCCCGGACCAACCTGACCGGCCGGGCCGGCGATCTCTGGTCGGCCGCTGTCGCCAGTTTTGATGGCCAGATTGGCGCGCTGGACAAGCTTGCCGAACGATTGGGCACCGATGCGTCGACAGATCTGAGTGAAGCTTTGGCTGCCGCACGCCAGGCCAGTGTCGATTTTGGCGAATGGATTGCCTCTGAGGCGCCAAATCGAACCGGTCGCGCCGGCGTTGGGCGCGACCACTACACCTGGCACTTGCGCAATGTCCTGCTGGTCAACTCCAGCTTCGAGGAGGAATTCAGCATCTCCCAGCGCGAACTGGCCCGCGCCCATCGCGCGCTGCGCCTGGCCGAACTGCGCCATCGCGATCTGCCCGAACTCACCGCCGTCGACTCGCCCGAAGCGTTTGCCAGGCGGCAGGAAGAAAGCATCACCGCCTACATCGACTTCATGGATTCAGCCGGCATGGTCAGCATCCGCCCCTGGTATGACCGGGCGCTGCGAGAGCGGGTACTCGACTACGTCGAGCTCGCGGATCGCAACTTCTTTCTGCGCGTCCATCACCTCTCGCCGAAACCGCTGTGGGCTCACTTCTATCACTACTGGGATCTTGAGCAGATGGTTGAAGCACCCCACCCAAGCCCGATCCGGCAGGGGCCCTTGCTGTACAACATCTGGATGAGCCGGGCCGAAGGCGTGGCCACCGGCATGGAAGAGTGGACCCTGGAGGCCGGCCTGTACCAGGACAATCCGCGCGTGGAGGAAATCGTCTGGATCATGCTGGCCACCCGTGCCGCCCGCGGCCTGGCCTCGCTCAAGGTCCACAATCAACGCTTCACCATGGCCGAGGCCAGCGATTTCCACGTCCGCCACACCCCGCGGGGCTGGATGCGCCGCGACAGCCTGCTCGGTTTTGAGCAACAGCTCTACCTGCAACAACCCGGCTACGGCACCAGCTACGTTACCGGAGCCCGCATCATCGACGACCTGATCCGCCAGCGCGCCGAACA
This sequence comes from Wenzhouxiangella sp., assembly GCA_041747995.1. Classification (GTDB taxonomy): domain Bacteria; phylum Pseudomonadota; class Gammaproteobacteria; order Xanthomonadales; family Wenzhouxiangellaceae; genus Wenzhouxiangella. The sequence goes on along the minus strand of JBGTEC010000082.1, from coordinate 28,921 downwards.
GCGCGGCGAGGATTTTTCCGTCCGTGATTTCTTCGATGACATGAACGACGCCGGCTTGATCCCACTATCCCTGCTGCGCTGGGCCCTCAACGACGACAACAGCGACCTGCGCGCCATCCTGACCACCTACACCCCACTGGAATAGCGACCGCGATATCCCAAGCTCACTCAGTGGCACTCCCGTCTCCCGTCTTCCGGTCCACAGACGCACCGACCACCGACGCACCGCCCCTCAGGGCGCCTCGAACCGATCCCTGAACATCTGATCGGCCGGCACAGGGTCGGAGTCCGGATTGAATTCAACCGCGCCAATCTCGCAAAAGCCGATTGGTCTCGCCTGGCCACGCTGATCGGTTCCATCAGCCTGCGGACACAGCGAGAACGGCGGGTCGATGAGTATGCCGCCGGCCCGTGGCATGAAGGTTTCCGTCGGACCGCCGAAAAAGTTGGCATCTCCAAGGAAAGGCCAGGCAATGTTTTCGAAGTCGGCAGCACCTGTGAAGCCACAACTGGTATCCGAACTGGCGTTTCGGTTATTGGTGACATTGAATTGAGGCTGGTCATCGAGGATGCCGTTGCAGTCACCCGTATGGCCATAGAGCACGGTATGACTGATCAGAAACTGCTCATTAGTGCCGGCATCAACAAATGGCAGGAACCGGATACCCCGAAAATTGTTTCGAACCAGCGTGCTGTTGGCCACCACGGTCGGGACGCCGTCGGAAAAGATGCCGTTGGTATTGTCGTAAAAGGTCGAATTGACCACCAGTACTTCCGGCTCGGCCACGAAACCGCGGCGGCTGTGCACGGCATAGCGGCCGGTCAGGAACTGGCCCTCGCCGCCGGGAATCAAACCATTATCACGGAATGTGCTGGATTTGATGGACAATTGCCCGCGGTTGAGAATTGCCGCACCATTGGCAAGCTCAGTAAGCACTTGATCGTCGGTGATCACATTGTTGAAGAACAGGCTGTCTTGAATCGAAACCGAACCATCGCTGTAGATGGCGCCACCGATGTTGGCGATGTTGGTTGCCACGGAAACCCGTTCCAGTTCCAGTGTGGCGTTACCAGCTACCTGGATGGCGCCGCCGCGGGTCGTGCCGGCCACATTGGCCTGGCCGCCTGCAATCGAAATATTGATCAGTCGCAGGCGCGCGCCGTTGTGCACATCGAACACGCGGTCGTTGAAATTTCCCCAAATAACCGGCGGGGTGTTCGTCCCGTTGACGATGGTGATGTCCCGGAGAATATCCAGGTCACCGGTCGCGGCCATGTTTTCGCCGGTACCGGTGATGGTCAGGTTGTAGGTGCCGCTCGGCAGAAGAATGTTGTGCGAACCGGCGTTGGCATTGGCCTCCATGATCGCGGCGCGCAGCGTGCAGGTGCTGCCGACACCACCGACCGGGCTACATACGCCATTGCCCGGAAACTCATCCGGTACATCCTGGAAGCTGTTGACAAGGAAATCCAGAGCGCTGACGGGCGACGTCAGCGACAAGAACAGGGCAAGACACGACCATTGCCGTAAAGACATTTTCACGATTCGAACTCCGAATTATTCTTGATTGGTACTGGGGGTTACGGAATCGGAAGCTGAAGTTGATCAAGAAACTTCTGGGTCTGCACAATAATCATCTTGATTGTGATCACAATCTGAATCGCAATCGCTACGAGATCGTCAAGGTTCCTGCCCCTGCCAATTGACGGCGGCACTCAACAACGGATCCGCCGGGAGCAGTTCCGATACCGCCTGGACTGCGGCGCCACGGACGCTGGACAAGAGCGGTGAATCTGCAGCCTGGGCTTCGAGCGCCTGGAGATATAGATCGAAGGCCTGAACGTAGCTCGGCAGGCTGAGACCGTCCATGCAGTCTGGGACACTCAATGGTTCACCGCCAAAGACATGCTTGAGCCGGTCCAACCGACAGACCACGGCCCGGGAATCCTGGCCGCCGGGAACATCAGCCGGCGGCAGCTCTGCCAGCAGCGCCAGCATTTCAGCATGTCGTCCGAGCAACGCCATCAGCTCCAGTCGCTGCAACACCACCTCCTGGTAAAACAAGCTGTCGCTGCCGTTCCACTCTTTCAACCCGGCCGCCGCGCGCAGAAAATTGGCATCGGCCAGCTCGATCCGGTTAAGGCGCCGATAAGTCAGCCCCAGGCCGCGCAGGGCCAGGGCCATGGCTCGATTATCGACCCCAAAATATTGTTCATAGGTTACGACCGCATCCTGGTATGCGCTCAAAGCCGTTTCCAGGTCCCCATTCATGAACGCCGTGCTGGCCAGGTTGTTCAACGCCATGCCGGTCATGTCGTTGATCTCACCGAAACGCTGGAGGGACAGTCGATGAGTAACGGTAAAGATGGTCTGAGCGGTCAGGTAATCGGCGCGGCCAAAGGCAACCGCACCCAGCAAACCCATGGCGCTGAGCTGAATATCCAGGCCCTGCTCACTGCTGTCGGCCGTCTCTGCCGCGCTGCGGGCCGCCTGTTCGGCAAGGTCCACCTGGCCCAGGTTGAGCAGGGCGGTGGCCCGCAGCACCGCTGCCTGGGCCACGACATTGGCAGGCAGGCCATCCAGCTCGATAGAGTCCAGTTCGGCCACTGATTGCTCAAAATCGCCCACCAGCGAGATCAGTCGCGCGCTCAAAACCTGCCGCTCAGCTATCAGCAGCGGCGGCAGGTCGGGGCGCGCCGATTGCACCAGTTCCAGACCTTCCTGATAAAGACCCAGGTTCAGGTAGCTGCGTGCCATCGACAGCTCAAGCGAGGCTGCCACCACCGGCTCATCGGCCAACTCGGTGCCAATCCGCTCGCGCCCATGCTGGAGCAGGTCACGCGCGCGAAGCTCGGGGCCGCGCTCGCGGCCGGGGCTGGCGGTCTCGAAAATGCTTTCCAGGAAGCGTGCAATCTCGAGCGACTTGCGCGCCTCGCGCAGGGCCGCATCGCGGTCCAGCTGAGCCTGGTGAGCAAACCAGGCCGAAAACCCGGTTCCGCCGACCAGCGCCAGCACCGCAATGAGCAGGGCCGAGCCGGCCAGCCGATGCCGCTGAAACCAGCGCCAGCAAAGCTCCGGCAACGACACTCGACGCAGGGCAATTGGCAAATCCTGGCCAATCGCCTCGAGGTCGCCAGCCAGATCGGCCGGACCCGGATAGCGATCCTGCGGCTGGCGGGCAATCGCCTTTTCCATCACCGCGCACAAATCCCGGTGCTGGCGGGGGCGGAGCCCGTCCACCGGCGCCAGTCGGGTAGCCTTGCCGGCCAGCTTGCGCTCGGCCAGACGTTGCGGGTCGTCGCCGAATGGACTGGTGCCGCCGCCAAGCAGTTGATAGAGAATCAGGCCCAGCGCATAGACATCGGTCCGGGTCGTGGAGGCCTGATCAAGAAGCTGCTCAGGCGCGGCATAGCGCGGGGTAAAGCTGGGCCGGGCGGTGAGCTCGGCTTGGCCGGGCTGGGGCTCGAGCAGCATGGCCACACCAAAATCCAGCACCTTGAGCTGATCATTGCTGGTCACCATCAGGTGCTCGGGTTTGAGGTCTCGATGAAGGATCAGGTTCTGATGAGCAAACGCCACGGCGCGAGCAGCGCGTGCGATCCAGGTCAGAATCTCCAACGCCGTCGGTGAGCTTTCGGCCAGAAAACGATCCAAAGGCAGACCGTCGACATATTCCATCACCAGATAAGCGCCAAAGCGCGGATGTTCACCGGCATCAAGCATGTGCGCAATGTCCGGGTGGTTCAGGCGCGCCAGGATGCGCCGCTCATGATCGAACATGCGCTGGACCCGCTTGCCCTGGGCGGCCACAAACTTGATCGCTACCTGTCCATCAAAGCGACCATCGGCACGGTCGGCCAGGTAAACCTCGCCCATGCCGCCTTCACCAAGAAGCTGGGTCAGCCGGTAGGCACCAATCGTGCAACCCACCAGCTTGGCGCCATCAAGCGTGCTGGCCAGCTTGCCGACCTGGCCGGCAACCTTATCAAGATCCGCAACACCGTCGAATGCCAGCAGCTTTTCAAGCTGGGCACGACTTTCCTGGCACAGAGCCAGGCGATCGATCGCTTCCGCTTGATTCTCGGGAGGCAGATCAACCAGGGTCTCGAAATGCTCGCGGACAACGACCCAGTCTGCCGGCGTCATCGCTCAGTCGGCCAGCGCTTGAGAAAGGTAGGCACTGGCCACGCGCAGTTCTCTGGACACCGTGGCGGTGGAAACATTCAGCGCGCCGGCAATTTCGGCCGACGTCAAACCACCAAAAATCTTCAGCTCCACGACTCGTTCCAAACGCTCGGAAAGCGTACCCATTTGGCTCATGGCGGCATCCAGGGCGATCATGTCCAGCGGCGAATCGGTGCCCTGAATGCGATCCAGGCTCGAGGCCGTCAACTGCAGCCAGCCGCCACCGCGGCGCTGGGCACCGCGCTCACGCGCGTAGTCAACCAGCACATGCCGCATCACCGTCGTCATGCTGGCCAGGAAGTGGCTGCGATTCTGCCATTGGGCATCGGCCTGCTGAGCCCGGAGAAAGGCCTCGTTAACCAGAGCCACGGTGTCGATCGTGCCGGCCCTGGCCATGCGTCGCAGTTCACGATGGGCAATTCGGTAGAGGTCGCCGTGATAAAGCGCCACGCCTTCAGCCCCGTCGGCAATCGGCTGGTTCGGGTTATCGCCTGCATCAGTTGTTTCGGCTGGGGCCGACTTGCCCGTTTCTGACTCCAATACCGTTCCTGTTGGCTCCGCTCGATCACAAGCATAGGCGCGTAATCAACGAAAGTCTATTTACCTAACCGACCACCGACCACCGCCCACCGACCCACCTCAACCAATCAGTTCTTCCAACTTGGTCACAAATGGGGAGGGCCGGTCGCCGGTCATGATCAGGTGTTCCAGGGAGCGGGTCATGGCGACATACATCAGGCGTGCCTCGTCGGATTCTTCCGCTTTACGGAATGGCATGAAGCCGATGCCGGGAATGGCCACGACGGGGAACTCCAGGCCCTTGCTCGAATGCATGGTGAGGATTCTTACCTTGTTCGTATCCCCATCGTCCGGCCTCCTCGTGGCCTGAGCCAGGGTTGGGATGCCGAGGCGCGCGAGCTCCTTGCTGACCGCCTCGGCAATGAACCCGGCGCGACAGATCACGGCCATCGCGCTCCAGGGATAGGCATCGTCCCGCTGGAGCTGCTGCATCTGCCTGGCGATGTATTCGGCTTCACGGGTCAAATTTGGTAATCGAACGAGCAGCGGCGCTGGGCCGTGACGTCCGGCGGTTCTGGGCTCGACCAGGGGGATGCCGTCTTCTTCGGCTTCCTTGGGATCAAGCACTTCCTTGGCGAAGTCCGTCGCCAGCTTGAGGACTTCACTGGTATTGCGATAATTGATGCGCAAAATCGTCGTTCGGCCGCGAGCCTGGATGCCGACACTGGAGAAAGTGAATTTCTTGCGCTCGGTGCCGTAGATGGATTGCGCATCGTCATAGAGCACAAGAACTGAATCGGTTTCGGGGTCCACCACTTGAACGACCAGTTGCAACCATTCGGGCTGGAAGTCATGGCCCTCGTCGATCATGACCGCACCATATTGTGCGGCCGGAATCTGGGTCTTGTTCACCGCATCGATCGTGGTCTGGACCAATGCTGCGGCGTAATCCGGGCCATTACCGGGCAGCGCCACGTTGTAGGTGACACATTGCTCCCGGCACCATTTGTGGAAGTTGCGCACATGCACCTGGCCGGCCAGGTTGCGCTCGTGCATCATCAACTGCAGACGAGCGGCCAGGGTCTTGTTGTAGCACAACACCAGGATCGGTTTGCGCAAGGTGCAAACAGCGATAGACGAGAATCAGCGTCTTGCCGGCCCCGGCCGCGCCATGGATGATCCGGTGGCCGCTACCCAGGCTGCGGGCCAATTGCTCCTGCTTCAGATCCATGACCCGGATAATGTCGGGTATCGCCTCGACTGCCTTGACGCCTTCGGGCTCAACAGCACGGGGGGAGTCAAACAGGCTGCCCTGCTGGATGCGTACTTCCGGAAACATATGCCAGCGGACACGGTCGATCTGCGGCAGGCTCAACGGCGAGTGGGGAACATGCCGGAACATGGCCCAGAGCCGTTCCTGAAAGGCTTCCGCATCGACAGAGGCCGTCATTTCGTCCTGACAGATCACACGCCCTGGCGGAAACACCACGCCGAGGTCTGATTGCTGTTCGAACTGCCGGCGCGTGATGTTGGCCAGAACGACACCATAGCCCCACCGCACCAACAATCTGCCAGCGTACTGATGCCCAGGGGGAAAGGTGAGCTGTGGATCGCCCTCCAGTTGCTGCACGACGGCATGAGCGTAGCGCCGAGCCTGCTCCATCGGGCTGGTGACCTCCTTGAGGCCATTGTTGGTCATGATGGTGGCGGCCTGTCGGGTGATCCGCTGGATAGTATCAAGGCGCCAGTCCTTGACTTCCAGGATCAGCACCCCGCGACGCGGATGCAGAATGACAAAATCAGGATGCAGACCCCTCTCGCCAACGGGCACGTCGTACCAGCACAAGTAGTCATTTTCCAGATGACTTTCCACCCGCTCAGCAAAACGCCGCTCACCAGACGTCATACTTGAAACCACGCTGCCAATGGCGGGTATCAACGTTGTCATGCGATTTCCGTCCCCTCTGGTATACCGGTACGATACTAGCGCATCCAAGGCCGCGGACCAAAAGGGCAGCGCGCCAGGCACTGATGAGTTGAGCGACCGCTGCCCTTGCTAACCACCAGCGCACCGGCCACCGTCTTGACATCATTCCTACATCTCTGTAATTTCAACATCATGATCCGCACCCAGATCCAACTACCTGATGAGCTCTACCGCGAAGCCAAGCGCATTGCCGCCGAACAGGAGATCAGCCTGGCCGAAGTGCTGCGCCGAGGCCTCGAACACATGCAGCGAATTTACCCACCCGGGCGTAGCAGCACTCCGTGGCAACCGCCTGTACCTGATGAACTAGGACAATTCCAGGCACCGGAAGAACACTGGCGCGAACTGGGCAACACCTGAATTGCTTTCCATAGACACCAACATTCTGCTGTACGCACAGAACCGCTCGTGCCCGGAGCACCAGCCGGCCAGAGCATTCATTGAACAATGCATCATGCGCGACGATGTCGCGATCTGCGAACTCGTATTAATGGAGCTCTACCAGTTGCTCCGCAATCCAGCCGTGCTGACCCGCCCGCTGAACGCACCCGACGCGGCAGCCGTTTGCGTGGCCTGGCGCAACAACCCGCGCTGGGCCCTGATCGAAAATGCCCCCGTCATGGACAAAATCTGGCGCATCGCCCAACAGCCCAACCTTCCCCGTCGCGCCATCTTCGACGCCCGCATCGCCCTGACCCTGCGACATCACGGCGTCACCCAATTCGCCACCCGCAACACAGCCGACTTCGAAACCTTCGGCTTCACCCACCTAATCAACCCCATCGAAAACCCCAACCAGGCCATCCACGACCAATAGCCACCCATCTCCCATGCTTTCCTCGCGCCTCTCGCCTCTCGCCTCTCGCCTCTCACCTTCCCCTTTTCCCCTTTTCCCCTTTTCCCTTTCTCCTATATAATCTAGCCGATCTAGCTTCATCAAGGGACGGATATGACCTGGAAACTGGCCGACGCCAAAAACCGCTTCAGCGAGGTGGTCCGCAAAGCGCTGAACGAGGGCCCGCAGCGAGTCAGTCGCCGCGGCGATGCCGTCGTGGTGCTGTCCGAAACCGAATATCAGCGCTTGACGGGCCAGCGCCCCGGTTTTCGCGACTACCTGCTAGATACCGGCCCCAGCCTGGAAGGCGTCGATCTGGCACGAGACCGATCCTCCACACGCGATGTCTCGCTGTGAGGCTGCTACTCGACACCTGCGTCGTCTCCGAGGTGCGGCACCCGAACGGCAACCCCCGGGTGCGCGAAGCGATCGAACAGCGCCAGGATGACGAGTTGTTTCTAAGCGTGCTGACGTTGGGTGAGATCACAAAAGGAATCAGACTGCTTGATGACAGCCGTCGAAAGCGCGAACTCGAAACCTGGCTGGAAGGCCTCCCCCGTCATTTTGCTGATCGGATTCTGCCGATCGATGATCAGGCAGCAATGATCTGGGGCGAACTGACCGCGGCAGCACAGGCCAACGGCCGAACCGTGCCGGCCATCGACGGTTTGATTGCCGCCACTGCACTCCGCCATGGCCTGACCCTCATGACCCGCAACGTCGATGACTTCGCCCCCACAGGCGTGCGCCTGAACAACCCCTGGGCCGCACCCGGAGCGCACGATTCCAATTGAACCTGCCGACCCCGCTCGGCGTCGAGGCGATTCACCCAGAAGACTTTCCTAACCTGATCTGACAAAAAGAGGTCCGCCTTACGCCTGAGCTTGAAATCCTTTCCGACGCACCAACTTCCGACCACCGACTACCGACGCACCGACGCACCAACCACCGACATCAGAACCCCTCAGCCACCAGCATTCGGCAAAATGATACTCGCCATATCCGGGCACGCCTCACGCACCGTCTGACCAATGACGGCATTCAGTCGACGATCCAGATAGCCCATCATGACACCATCCGTATCAACGTCTCCGAGCAGGCTGGAGGCAATCTGGCGGTGATGGTTGATTGCGATCATCTCGCCCAGACAGTTGTCGCCCGGGCCATCAACCAATGCCAGCCTGGCGGCCATGTACCTGGCCAGGACACCCACGTAACACACGTCAACGCCCTGCATGGAATCAGCCAGATCGGCGCTTTCGGTATTTTTGTTGGTCAGGCGCGCACTCAAGCCGTTGAAGAAGCCGGAGCAATTGGAAGTCGGCGCCTTGCCCTCACCAGCGGCTTCCCAGGCTCGGCCAACGTTGCGCTCAAAACCCCGAGCGACCGGAGGCGGCGCATCGGCAGACGCCAACCCCGCACCCGAGGCGTCGGTCTGCCAGATCTGCACCGGATGGTTTCGCTCATGCTCCGCAATCACCCCGGCAATCCTATCGGCCAGATCAGTGCCTCCTTCCGCGAACGCGACACTGGCAGCAGCCAGAAGAAGGGACAATCCAGTTGCCGAGATCATTGCAGAATATTTCATGTTCCGATTTTCACTTTTGTGGAAGAACTACCGACTATATCCCTTTTTTCGAAAACGCGACCTGCTCCTCCCCCACATGTCGCCGGTCAGCGCCAGCTCTGCCTTTGACTTTCTCCCTTTTACCTCTCACTTTTCACCGTTCCCGCCCTCGAACAGAGTTGAGCGACCGGCGGGCGCTCAGGGCAACTGACTTACAGCACGCAGGTATCCCGTCGTTTGCCTATCTGATATGCTGTCAAGCCTGACTTGGCTTGAGGGTACTTTGATGGGATTCACCGGAAAATCGGCCTGGACTGCCGGATTCATCTTGTTGAGCGCATCGGCAATGGCCTTTGTGGCCGACGCTGGTTTGCCTGTCGATTATGCACCAGGTATCGAATTCTGCCCACCGGGGCTAGAAGCACTGCCCCAAGGCAATGCCGTGGATCTGGCGGAAGCTGCGCTGGCCTGTCATGAGCACGGGTTGATTGACGATGCGGTCGTGTTCCATATTGCAGCTACTGCGCGGGCGCAGGTTGATCGCAGTCTGGATGTTTCCGTGGATTTGTTCAAGGAAACTCTGGCGTTTCAGAACCTCACGCTTCGGCTGTTCGATCGGCTTGAAGACCATTACCAAGAGATTGATCCAGTGATTGCAGCGGCTGCAATCGACGCTTATCCGCGGGTATTCCAATGGGAGCTGCAAGTCGATGGCTACGATCCAGGCTTCGCTATCCAAAAGCCGCCGGTGGCCGAAGACTATCGTCGGGCTTTCAGAATGGCGGTGGCGGCTGAGTATGCGATGACAGTGCAGGGCCTGCACTCTGCCAGTGACCCCGAATATATCGAGCTTTACAATGACTTGCATCAGGCTGATCAAGCTTATCCAATACAGATGACCCGTCCCCTGGCAGAAAGCCAGGCGCTTGCAGCCAGACTGGTTGTACGTCAAAAAGAGATTGCGGACACATTTATCGCGGACTTTGTGCCATCGCTAATCGAAACGCATGTGCTCAGGTACGGTGTGTATGAAACGGTCGGCGACGTCGAGCATTTTCCGGCTGAAGAAACTGCTGACGGCACACGCATTGTGGCCGAGTCTGTTCACCTGGATACGTCCCTGGTCGTTCCCGCCGAGGTCGGACTTTCATTCGGCTTTGAATACGAGTTGGCAGGATTCATTCCAGGCACGAATGAACACCTGAAGATGCGGGCCATCCATCCACCTATGCGAAATCCACGGGGCGAATGGCAGACCGTTTCAACTACGGCATTCGACGCCTTCGGCTGGAATGGCCGGGTCGACGACTCGCTGTTGTATCGCTTCTCGGAGCCACACCAGGTCCTTCCCGGCGAGTGGACGCTGCAGATCATCTACTTCGGCGAAGTGCTCATTTCAAAGATCTTTCAAGTCGTTGAATCCGGCACTTGCGAATAAACCTATGATGTCCTCCACACGCTTCGTAGGGTCCGCCTGCCCGATGTCCTGAGAGCGTTGTCGCTCACGAACAGTAATGCCCGAACCGTTCCAGGCCGCTCTCCAGATGGTCGGCAAGCAAGGGATGCGTCAGCAGGAAGTCACCGGTCTGGTTGCTCCAGTGTTCCTCGGCGGTTCGCAGCGCGTAATGCCATTCGACGACGGCGTATTCGTTCGGAGGTCTGAAGTCTGCAGACTCCTTAATCGCTTACATGATCGGCGTGATAACCGCCGCGTTGTCCCATGGGTTGATCTTCGCCGGTTGTGGTATCGCGGCTGGTTTGATGTTCCATTTCGGAATTGATTTCCGCGCCAAGCAGGATAACGAACGCTGTAAGGAAGAACCACAGCATAAGAATGATTACGGCAGCAAAAGCCCCATAGGTTTCATCAAAGTTGCCGAAGTTGGTCACAAACAGAGTGAAGAGTAGCGAACCTGCAACCCAGAACATTGTCGCTATGATCGCTCCCCAACTGGTCCACTTGAATTGAGGGCTTTCTCGAAAGGGTGCAACTTTATAGATAGTAGCAAGAGAAAACATGACGATCAGGGCCAGGATGGGCCACAGCAACAGTTGAATGATGGTTTCCACTGTCGAGGGCAGGCCGATTTGATCTACAAGTGCGGGAAAAACCGCGATGACTGCAAGGGCAAGCAGACCGACAACAATGCCGCCCAGGGTAAACAGAAGAGTAATGGCATTTTTTTTGAAGAAGCCACGATCATCCATTTGGTTATACGCAATATTCACGCCCTCGAAGACTGCCTTGGTACCTTTATTGGCACTCCAGAGACTGATCAGTACACTCAATATCAGACTCCAGCCCAATGCCGTTCCTGACCTTTCCGACTGCTGCTCCAGGATATCGCCAATCATCTGGTGCGCTTGCTCAGGAAGAACATTGGCCAGCTGGTTCATCTGTTGCATGACCTGTGCCGGGTCCATGACCAAGCCGTAGACGGAAAATGCGGCTGCCAAAGCGGGGAAAAGCGCCAGAAAGAAATAAAAGGCGATCCCAGCCGAAATAATGGGGACATGATCTTCTGGTAGCTGGTCTTTCACCCGCGAGGCAATATCCTTCCAGCCTTTGATTGGTATCTGTGATGGCTTGCCGGCTCTGTGGCGTTTTTGGTCTGTTGCGGGGGCGTCCATAAAAAGCGCACATGGAAGGGTTGATGACTGAATGGAAATCAGGAGCGCGACTGCGGCATCGGCCACATTCGCCGCATCGTCGTCAAGGCTAAGTCGAAGTCGGTCTGGTCTTCCGTTCCTTAGCGCACAGTGGTCGGAGGCCGGTGCGTCAGAGGTCCGAAGTCGGGAGTCGGTGATCGGTGGTCGGATAGTCGCGGTCTGGAGGCACAAGGAGATGTGGTGACAAGCCGCGAAAAAGGGCTGTAAGTGTGTGTTTCCGTCGCCTGTTCAAGGTTTTAACCCTCGCGCCCACTTCAGTGCGCCTAGCCTTTGCCAGATTGGCCGGTGCTCTTCGCGATAGATCCAGGCCTGGTCATCACCGCCAAGGCGAACGCCGCGTGGATCGATGTCGGGGCGGCGCACGCGTGTCTTGAGGAGGGCATCCAGAATCTTCGGATACTGGGCGGCAACTTCTTGCAGCGCCTGGCCGGCCTCGTCGGTCCGGCCGAGGGCAAACAGAGCCAAGGCGTGGTTATATTGCATCTCGGGAAAGTCGTTGGGGTATTTCGCCGACAGGGTCAGTACGGCCTCGAATCGATCTGCTTCAAGGTAGCGGCGCGACAGTGGCGTGCGCATGCCCTGGTTGTCGTGGGGATTGAGTTGGAGCAGTCGCTCCAGACGCTCGATATGCTCCGGCGTCGCTGGGCGGTCAAGCTCGAGACCAATCCGCCAGCCGAGCAGATCCAGGGCCGGCCGATTGTCCAGGTGCCCCCACTCGAGACGACAAGCTTGCGCCTTGTTGTCGCTCAGCACGAGATCCAGCAAGGACGCGGCCCGATCAAGCAACGGCACGATAACAGTGTCCTCGATTCCAGGCGCATCCATTTCCCTGGCCGTATAGACCAGTTCTCCCAGAACCTCGAAACTGCTCCAAAGCTCCGGAAAATTATCGAGCAAAGCGAGCATATGGTTCAGCTCTTCAGACGGATTCGCCCGGCTGCGATCTGCCCCAGGGAAAAAATCGACTGGTTCAATTTCTTCGCGCCAGGCGCGCAACGCTCGCTTCAGCCGGGGCTTCGGGGTCAGCGGCCCGGCATCGCCATCGACGGGGTCGAGCGCGTACATCGAGACCAGTGGTGGCGCCTTGCCGACCGCCGCCAGCAGGTCGCCGGCACCGGTTTGCGTGGCAAATGCCTCACCGAGCACTCCAGCCCCGTGCCGGGCGACATCACGCAGGAAATCGACCAGGCTTTCAAGTTCAGGCTGCCGGCGCCGGGCCAGCCGGCGTGCCCAGAAATCGGCGCGCGTTCGCGCTTCGTCTTCCCGACCCTCAACCATCAGCGTGGTTACTTCCAGATGGGACAGGGTGTGCGAATCAGGATCAAGCTTTTGGGCTTTGCGGAACAATTGCCAGGCTTCGTCGAACTTGCCGCGGTCAGCCAGGATGCTGACCTTGCGCTGCATGGCCGCGCTGCGAAGGGTGCGATCACCGTGTTCTTGAGCGCGGTCGAGCAATTTCGCCTTCTTGCGCGGGTTACCCAGGTCGGAATAGGCATCCAGCAAGGCGTCAAACAAATATTCATGGCGGGCGACAAACGCCGATTCCTCGACGAACCACGGTTCCAGCAATGCAGCCGCTGACTCGGGTTGACCGTCATCCAGCCACTGCCTGACCGTATCTTCCACCATGGCTGGATCGATGCGGCTGCCGGCAAGTTCTTTCCAGGACTTTCGTGGCAATACGGCAAGCAGACTGGGCAACAAATTCAGGTTGAAAACCGGAAGATTGCGCTCAAGCGGTTGGCAACAGACCTTGTGCTTTTTCCCCGACCCGCAGTGACAGCGGTCATTGCGGCCGGGTTCGGCCAGTTTGGGCGGTGCATAGTGGTGGGCGGGTTGCGGCATCTGTTTCCAGAGGGCGCGCACCATCGCTCTCAAAAGGCGACGTCGAAGATCCGGATCATTACGAAGCTCGCCGTGTGCTGGCGGAGGAAAGAAGGTATCCAGATCCCCGTCCAGCCTGGACAGCAGCTGATCCAGTGTTTCGCGGTTGACGGCGGACCGGCTGCACTGGTCAGCCAGCACGAACAGGTCGGGCCCCAGCGGGCTGTTTGGGTTCGAATTCATGCCGCAATTCTAAGGCAAAACGTTCCAGTTTCTTGCCGGCGAGCTCCAAAATGCGTATCACTGGCCAAGAAGGTGTACCGGCTCAGCGTATCGACCTGATCGTCAAGGGGCGTCGCGGGCTCGCAACTTCGCTGGCCACGCCCTTCATCCTTGTCGGAGCGGCGGAAAGGTGAAAGGTGAGAGGTAAAAGGGATAAGTCAAAGGCGGGCTGGCTTGTCGGGGATGCTCGGCGCCATCAAGGGCGGTAGATCAAAGGCCGTGCTAGTCGGAGGTCGCGGGTCGGAGGTCTGGACTGCCGCCCTGACGTCGGCTAGGAAATCTGCTATGTTTTGTGGTGATTCTGCCTGAAGCCCGGATGCAGTAGGATTGGAGACGCTATGCTGAAAGATATTGAAACCCACCGCGAACAGATCGCCGAACTGTGCCGTCGCTACGGGGTGCGTCGCATGGAAGTTTTCGGCTCAGCGGCACGGGGGGAGGATTTTGATCGGGGCCGCAGCGATATTGATTTTCTCGTTGACTTCATCGACGACCATCCACGCACGCTGGCGGATTTCCTCGACTTCGAAAGCCACTTGAGTAATCTGCTGGGTCGACCGGTTGATTTGCTGACTCGTGGTTCTGTGGAGATCAGCAGGAATTACATTCGTCGGCGCTCAATACTTCGCGATGTACAGGCGGTATATGGCTGACCTGCCCGAACGCGATCTGGCTCTGCTGTTGGACATGCTGCTCGCAGCACGGGACTCGCAGGATTTCATCAGCGGCTTGAACCAAAAGCAATTTATCGACAGCAAACTTCATCAAAGCGCCGTAATTCGGTCGCTGGAGGTCATCGGCGAAGCGGCTGGTCAAATCAGCCGGGACAGTACAAAAGTACTGTCGGAGATACCCTGGCGAAAGGTAACCGGCATGAGGCATCGTTTGATCCACGATTACTTCGAGGTCGATCTGGCGCTGGTTTGGGAGGTTGTTCAGCTCGAAATCCCTTCGTTGATTCGAACTCTTGAAGGATTGGTCCCACCGGATGACGTCGGTGAGACGAACTTTAGTTAGCGACTCTGAAGATTGCTCGTACTCAAAGAGTAGAACTGGAGAGTTGAGATGAACAAGCATCATGGAAGCCGATTTGACGATTTTCTGGAAGAAGAAGGGCTGCTGGCAGAAGCAGAGGCTGTCGCCATCAAGCGGGTTCTGGCCTGCCAAATCGAAGATCTGATGCAAAAAGAAGGCTTGTCCAAATCGGAAATGGCGCGACGGATGGGCACCAGCCGTTCTGCCCTGGACCGATTGTTGGATCCGAAAAATCCTTCGGTAACCTTGTTGACCATAAAGCGTGCCGCCATGGCGCTAGGCAAGAAGGTGCGGTTTGAATTGGCTGCCTGAAAGGCTGGCTGGCGCTGCACGCGCTGCTCGGCGCCATCAATGGTGGAAGGTCAAAGGCTTTCAGCCAAAGACTTAGATCAAAGGCGGTTTCGCTCTCACGCGCGTCGGCTCCGTTCCAGGGCTTCTTGCGCCTGACGGCGCAAACCGCCCCTGCACTCTCACCTGCGCTTCGCTTGCAGAGCGAGTTTCTTTTGGCAGGCGATCCTAAAAGAAACCAAAAAATCTGGCGCCCAAGGTACAGTCCGCCTTTGCCGGATGCCCTCCTCTGCTCGGTCAGGGCGGCGGTCGCTCAACTCTCTCCGCTTTGCTCCGTTCAGACACACGCTCCCTTGGGTCAGCCCTGCCTTCCACGCGCTTAACGGCACTCCGGCTTCGCTTCTGGAGTCCGCAAATGCAGCATCTGGTCCGGGCCCCGTACCGGTCCTGGACCATTGCCCGCAGGATCTATCTCAAGGGTGGTCTGAGTCGCGCTGCGCCTTGAGCCAGACTGGCAGAGGCTTGGAGACGGTCGCCGACCCGTAGAAGAAAGTGCCGTGGTAAGCGGGGCTGTCGGCCCAGTCGGTGTTGAAAGGTTGCAGGTAGATGCCGATTTCGCGTTCCGGCATGGCGGCGATGGGGGTGACCTTGCATTCGGGGGTGCATAACCAGGCCTGGCCACCGGACTGCGCGTTGCGCAGGCTGATCACCGGGTGGTGGGGTTCAAGTTGAACCACCATGGAGCGGAAGTCCGTATCCCAGGGTGCACCGGGGGCCGCGAAAGCGTGTGCGTTACCTGCCAGGATGACCACATACTCGTGGTCCGCTGCCAGGGCGCGATGCTGACCGATGATGTCGGCCATATGTCCATCGCGTTGATTGGGCGTGGTGCCTTGGCCGAACACGATGACGTGGTCTGACGGCAGATCGATGATGTCAGTCGGTTCGGCGCCGGTGTTGACGGCGGCCTGGAGCGCGGCTGCGGCAAGCAATGATTTCATCATGTGCGGATTCCGTTGGGGTCGACCCGTTGATGGCTTCTGGGACGGTTTCTGGGCCAGGTTGCCCGAGTATACTCTTCAAGCTCTGCCGGACCACTTGATGAGCGCCCCGAGGTTGGTGATCGGAGGTCAGTGGTCGGTACGTCGGTGGTCGGTGGTCGGTGGGGAGCGTTCAGACACACGCTCCCTGGATCCCACCTTTCTGAAGCCAATGGGCATCAGCCAGCACCGCCTGGTCAAGGAAATCGGTG
This sequence comes from Wenzhouxiangella sp., assembly GCA_041747995.1. Lineage (GTDB taxonomy): Bacteria > Pseudomonadota > Gammaproteobacteria > Xanthomonadales > Wenzhouxiangellaceae > Wenzhouxiangella. The sequence continues at coordinate 12,476 of JBGTEC010000082.1, read as the reverse complement.
TGCCAGCCCAGCGTATCGGTCAGATCATTGAGGGCTGCCGCGCTATCACGGCTGATACCGATCTGCGCCTGTGCCGCTTCTATGGCCTTTCAGACGGCTATTGGCTGCGCGTGCAAGCAGCCCATGACACAGCATCGGCGCGCGAACAACTGCAGGCCACTCTCGACAGAATCCGCCCATGGCAAGATCACCATACAAATTGATGGCGTAGGCCTCGATTTGTTTTTCAGGACAGCTCCTGCTCGTGATCCAAGGAGCATAGTTCGAAATCCGGGTTGCCGAATGCAGTACTGGTCTCCAGAACTACGTTAATCGTGGTTGGATTGGGTGAGGTCTCGATCTTCTGTTCCTTCCGGTATGAACGTTCCGCGAGGTCTTCGAGCAGTCCGGTTTCCGGCACGTGCACACGAACCGACTGGCCTGTACTTGAAGCGCCAATCAGGGTGTCGCCATGAGGGTTTTCGGCCTCTGCCTCAAGGTAGTATCTGGCACCTTCGGCCGGCGCCCTCATCCAGACGACTGCGCCTGAAACGTCGCTGTGATCCGGTGGGGCGTTGAGCCAGCCCGTCATGTTGACCAGGTCGTACGCGGGCAGCCCGTCGGGCAATAGAACCGCCACCGATCCGTCGCTTTGAGGGTGCAATTGAACCCTGAACGTACCGGGACGCTCTGCTATATAAAGGTTGTCATACTGGACAATGGCTGATTTGATGGCCGACGGACTACCCTTGCTTACAAGGATCCATCCCTGTGCCGGCTTGAACGAGACATCCACCGAATCTCTGACATCAGCGTCGGAGCTTGTATTAGACGCTTTGTCCAGAGCGCGCCTGTGCTGCTCAACGCCCTTCTCATAATACGGTTTCATGGAAATCCAGGAGTGAGTGTGATCTCCATGTGAACCACGATTCTGAAAGTGCTCTTCCTGTGGGGGTGCTTCGCTCAGTCCAAGAATGATGATGTAAAAAATCGGTCCGAAAACCGGGACCAGCAAAAGCGCGCTGAACTTCAGCTTTGTTTTCACCGGATCATTTCTTTTCCAAACGACGATCAGAAGGACCAGTGCAGCGATCCCGGAAGCTATCAGTACAAGCGTTTGCTCATTCATGGAGGCCACTCCATGTCGTCGCAGTCGTTGCCGCGGTGCAAGAACACATGATTCCCGTCGTATAACAGACCCAGCCGGAGCAGGTCAATCCCAACCGTCAGTGCGCTGATACCAGTTGTAGATCTCCGGCAAGGGCTGTCGATGGTCGCTGTCATCGCGGAAACTTTGCTTCCCAACCTTGCCAGGACGGACCGTCAGATGAGTGGCGATGGGAAAATAGCCAAAGTAACGCTGCCCGGTTTCGATTCCGGCGACGGCCGAATCGATCACATCGGCATAGCCCCAGACCGGCATCTGGCCCCAGCCTGGCGCGTTGACCGGAAAGAAGTCCCAGTACCTCATCGCCTCGCCGAATGCGGCGTAGGTGATGTTGTTGGTCGTCAGGCCAAACAACCGGAGCCGCAGCACGACCTCATCCTCGCCAGCCTCCACCGGGTTATCGTCCTCGATCAGACACATGTCGGCGAGTTTCTCCCGATTCCTCAACAAACGGGTGCAAACCTCGTGATCAGTCATCATCGCTACTCCTCTCGATCGCGAACATGGCGGGCAACCTGCCCATCCCAACAGTCGTCCAAGCTCCACTTTATCGACATCAAGCGCGAACGTGTCGTTCTTGTCGGTATCAAGCAAAAACCGTGCGCCAAAACATTGCGAGAATCCCTACTTTCACCCGAACTGTTTCGCATTACTGAAAGCATGTGGGACCGCCTCCGGTCCATATTGGGAGAAATGCCGATTGTCCGCCAATGGAGGAATGCATGCTGTCAAGAATCCCCTTTTTGCTGCTAACCGTGTTGATACTTGGCACCCAGCCGGCGCAGGCGGAGTGGTCGGCTGAAGATGTTCAGGCGCGGATTGCTGCCGCCCTGACTGGCGATCACCGTGAACCAGGCAATGCCGAGCGGGACCGTTTTCGCAATCCGGCCGAAACGCTGACCTTTTTCGGTTGGCAGCCGGAGATGACGGTACTCGAGATTTGGCCAGCCACCGGCTGGTACAGTGAAATCCTGGCGCCGATCACCCGTCCCGAGGGCATTTATTACGCGGCCGGATTTGCCATGACCGCCGATCGCACGCCGCAATGGCGCAAGGATATGCAGATTGCCTACCGCAAGAAGCTCCAGGCCCATCCGCGAGTCTATGACCATGTAGTGGTCACGGAACTGGCCATTCCAGAACGCACCACCATCGCACCACCCGGCACGGTGGATCTGGTGGTCAGTTTCCGCAATGTTCACAATTGGGTGCGCGGGTCCTACGGCGAGGATATGTTCCCGGTGATTTTCCGGGCTCTCAAGCCCGGCGGGATTCTCGGGCTGGTACAGCATCGCGCCGCCCCGGGAACGCCGCGCGAGGCAGTTCCTGACATTGGTTACATGCCGGTCGACTACGTGCTGGAACTGGCTGAAGCGGCCGGCTTCGTACTTGAGGCCGAAAGCGAAATCAATGCCAATCCGAACGACTCGAGAGACCATCCGGCCGGTGTCTGGTCGCTGCCGCCGGGTTTTCGTTTTTGCTCTCGCATGGAAGCCGGGGCCGAACGTGATGCCTGCGAGGAGCGTTATCACGCCATTGGCGAGTCGGACCGCATGACACTCCGATTTCGCAAGCCGGCCGATTCCAGTTGACCTGGTGACGGCCGGGTCCCTGATCGCGCAATGGCAGGAGCGCGGCGCGCTGGAGAGTCTCGGCGGCATCGATTGTTTCGTCGTCGATCTGCATCAGTCTGCGCCCGGCGTGCCGGTGGTCTGGCTGCATGGGTTTCCCTCCAGCTCGCTGGACTGGCGCGCGGTCATCGGCGAGTTGGGCGAGTCGCATCGCATGCTGCTGATGGACTTTCCCGGCTTTGGCATGTCGGCACGCCCGAAAGACTACACCTATTCTCTGATTGAGCAGGCCGACCGCGTGCTGGCCATGCTGGCTCGCCGTGGCATTGACCGGGTGCACCTGATCGCCCACGACATGGGTGCCAGCGTGGCCTGCGAATTACTGGCTCGCCGGGCGCGTGGCGAGTTGCCGGTCAGCATCGAGTCGCTGCTGCTGACCAACGGCAGCATCTACATCGAACTGGCTCGCCTGACCCTGTCACAGAAGATCCTGCGCTCGCCCATGGCCGCCTTGTACGCGAAAATGGCCCGCTGGCCATTGTTTCGCTGGCAGATCGGTCGGCTTTTCAAGGCCCCGGTCGACGAGAGCGAACTGAAGGCCATGTGGCAGTTGATGACGCGCGAGCGCGGCCTGCAAGCCCTGACCCGGGCCATCGTCTACATTGACGAACGCTACCGGCACTACCGCCGCTGGACAGAACCCCTGGCCAGGTTCGATCGCCCCACCACCATCGTCTGGGGCCGAGGTGATCCGGTCGCCGTGGCCGCAATCGGCGAGCGGCTGGCCGCCACGATGCCCACGACCAGCGCTGTCTGGTTGGATGACTGCGGCCACTTCCCCATGCTGGAGGCCCCCACGGCGTTTGCCACCGCCGTACGCCGGCACCTGGCAGGCGTCCCCGGTTCGTAAACCGAATGCCCTTCACTCCATGATCGGCACACGATTCATCAGGAAGAATTCAAGGTGCTAACATTCAATCGCTACTGGTCGTAAATAAACTCTGCAAGGGAACGACAGGACCCCGGGATGGTCTCAGCGGCGTTATCGTGGATTCCGGTCTTTGGGGTATTGAGTGTGGTGAAAGTACTTGTTTCAATGGTAATGGTGGTGGCGGTGGTGGCCGGTGTTACTACCGCGCGTGCCAATGATGGCGCCGACGGATTTGCCGCCTGCCTGGACCAGCTCGCGTCGGTCGCACGTGCTGATGGGATCCCGGGAACGCTGGTCGACAACGTGCTTGCCAAGCTTGAGTTTCAGCCGCGGGTGATCGAGCTTGATCGCACCCAGCCGGAATTTCAGCAGACGTTTGCGGCCTATCTTCGCAGCCGGGTCTCTACGGTGCGCGTCGAGCGGGGCCGGGTGTTGTTGGCCCGGCATCGCGAGTTACTCGACGGCCTGACGCGTGAGTACGGCGTGCCGGGCCATTACCTGGTCGCACTGTGGGGCATGGAATCTGACTTCGGGCGTTTTACCGGCCGCACACCGATTCTGGACTCGCTGGCGACCCTGGCCTGTGATGAGCGCCGCAGCGCCTTCTTTCGCGACGAGTTGATGACCGCGCTTCGCCTGATGAAACGTGAATCGCTGGAGCCTTCGGCCATGCTCGGATCCTGGGCCGGGGCCATGGGTCAGACCCAGTTCATGCCCTCGGCCTATTACGCCCATGCCGTCGATGGCGACGGTGATGGCCGGATCGACCTGTGGCGCAGTCCGGCTGATGCGTTGGCCTCCGGCGCCAATTTGCTGGCAAGCCTGGGCTGGAACCGCGGCCAGCGCTGGGGGCGGGAGGTCAACCTGCCAGCCGATTTCCCGTTCGAGAAGAGCGGCACTGAACAGCCGCGGGCACTTACCGACTGGGCTGAACTGGGCGTGCGCCGGGCCGATGGTGCTGCCCTGCCCGTCGCCGACATGAGCGCGCGTTTGTTGCTTCCAATGGGTCATGCCGGCCCGGCTTTCCTGGTCTATGTCAATTTCGACGTGCTGCTTGGCTGGAACCGTTCGAATTCGTTCGCCATCGCCGTGGGCCACCTTGCCGACCGCATTGCGGGTGCCGGAGCGATCCACGCTGATTTGCCGGATGATGGGGCCATGGCCATTGCGGAAACGGCCATGCTGCAGCGGCGGCTTGCTGAACTGGGCTACAGTCCCGGCGAGGCCGACGGGATTTTGGGTCCGGCCACTCGCGGTGCTTTGCAGGAATTCCAGCTCGAACGGGGCCTGATTGCCGACGGGTATCCGGATGATCGAACCCGTGCGGCGCTGGCAGAGTGAAGCGATAGCTCGGCGCCGTGATTTGGAGTGGCGAAGGCCCCGATAGCACCTAAGGTAAATGGCCGCGCAGCAATAGCACTTCGCTGCGCTGATCAGGCACGAAGTGGCTGTAGGCGAGCAGCAGTTGACCATCCGATCCGGCGGCGGCCTTGCGCATCACCAGGCCTTGCAGGCCGCCGCCAATGCCGCCATCTGGCGCTTGTGTACCTGGCACCCCGGAAAGGAAAATAACGATCAGCACATGACAACAGTCTCGATGACGGCGTTCAGCGGCGACGCCTGGTCGAGTCGGCGTATGCGCCGGCCAGATGCGCAGCCTGGTCTGCAAGGAATTCGCTTTCGAGCCTGATTGAGTCAGCCGCTTCCCGGGCAGACATCAACGCTGGGAATGTGCCCAGCACGGCATCGATACCGTCTCCTATTTTTTCGTAAAGAGTGATGGCTTCTTGCAGCTCGCTCAGCGCGTCCTTATTGTCAATGGCCGTCATCTGCCATTGCTCATCACCAGACACCAGCCCTTCCAGCACACGTCTGAAAGTCGCTGAGTCCCGTGAAAGTGCGTCAGCCGCCACAGTCGTACCGACGCCACCCGACATGATCTGACCTGCCCGGCGCAACATGCGATCAGCCAATACCAACTGGCGGCTCACCATATAGACTTCGTGGATCGTGGCGCCACTTGCAATCAACTCGCGCAGCACGCCGTCGATCGCGGCCTGTAGCCGGGGTACCAATGCGGAGTACTCACCAATCTGCTCGGCCAGGTGGAGAACCGGTTCATCAAGCGCCAGCAGCTGCTCGGCCGACTCTTCTATCCTGTGCCAGATATGCTCTACGTTGTCCAGCCAGAGATGCATGGATGCCGGCAACGGCGATAATCCAGTGGAGGAGTCGCCGGCACGAAGCAGACCCATGGCCCGATTTATCCGCTCTCGCTGATCCTGTATTTCGCTAAAATCATTGAAGTTGCCGGTCGTTGACTCCCCAGCCGCACGCGCCAGGCGCATAGCGCCAACCTGGACATCGGCAATCAGGACCAGATGCGCCATGGCGTCCGGCGAAGGTCGCGAATCGAGGCTTTCCACCACCTCGCAACCTACGACCGAAAAGGCCACTATCAAAACCCATCCCCAACGTATCATCGACACTCTCCTCTTGTTTTCCAGCAACACCCTGGCCCCGACAAAGCTTCAGGAATCAGAAATCATCCGGATCACTTCCATGACAATTACCAGAGCCAGTGTCCAGCCGATGAACAAGGTCAGTACCAGTGCTGATGTGCTCATGGTTCACGTCCCTCTCTGAATGCTTCGGTTTCTATCTGGTTCCCGATGATGATTGATTGGCGGCTCGGCGTCCAGTGGCCAATGGACCCAGCGAGACCAGCCCGTGGACTTTGGCTGCAATCTGTCAAAGGCTGACCCTTCACTTCGAGCAAACGCTCGTTCGTTATACTAAATGGCAATGGGGGGCACGTGCAGACTTCACGCGCCTATCAAGTTCAACATCTTCGGAGGCATTTCATGATCAGACGGACTGCAACAATACTTTTCGCACTGGCCGCTATCCTGATCCAGCTGACCGGCTGCGCCAGCCGTGAGACGACTCCTACGCTTGCTGATGAGATGCGTGGCTCTGCGGCCGAAGTTCAGGTCGAGGCAGACCGACGGGCTCAGTTGGCCGAGGACTGGGAACGCGGTCAAAGCCTGATTACCTCAGGTCAGCGGAAGCTCGATCGTGGCGAGCGACGCATCGAGGCAGCAGAACGCGATCTGGAGCGAGGCCGCAATGAGGTTGAGGAAGGGCAAGCTGAGCTCAGTGAGGGTCGCCGACTCGTGTCTGAAAGCGAGCGTCAGTTCGAGCAACTACGCCTGCAAGAGGCGCGTTCTGCGCAGCCGTCGGCGCGCTGAGGCGCGAATTACGCATTGACCAGTCGACCCGCGACGCTGGCGGCAATCTGTACATCGCCAGCCTGACCGCCGTGGCGTCAGTGCTTCGAAGGCTTCAAGCCAATACCGAGCTTTTGCATGTGTAGTTTGTGTTTGATTTTGGCGAGCTCTTCAAATCCGTGATACTGCTTTTTTCGGCCATCGCTGAAATCACCATTGTCCGCTGGCTACCGATCAATGCGGAACACTTGGTGTCCGATTCTGTCGGAACCAGAAGATACCAATCAATCAACACGACGTTATGCGACAGTCCCTGAGCTTGCCAAGTTTGTTTGCCGTCACGATTATTCTGGGCGGCTGCGGCCCGGAAACGGAAACGCCAGCCCCACCGGAACCGGCAGAAACTACTGAAACCCGGGTTGCTGACGAAGGGCCCGAACCTATCGTTGATACGCCGCTTGCGCCGCCTTCGGAACCTGCGGAGCGCGGCGATCCGCTCGTCGACGAAGATGACGAAGTGGACTGGTGGAATGACGAGGAGTTGGCCGAGAATTTGCGAGTAGAGCCCGAGCAGCGTACCCGATTGCTGGAGGCGCGCAGACAACTGCACGAAGCCCGCGCGGAAGGCCGCGCCCGATTGGAACAGCAACGTGTTTTGCAGGAACAGGCGGAAGGCGATGCCGATCGGCTGGCCGAACTGCGAGAGCAAGCCGGCCTGATCCGCCAGGAACTCGAGGACGCCGAGGCGCGCTGGCAGCAGACCGTGCGCACTACCCTTCGGCCGGAGCAGTATCGGCACATCGAGGAACTGATGGAACGGTAGGCGCGATCGGCCGTACTGGATTCTCTACCAAGCAGGGCGGCGGGTGATCGAAGATTTGCGAGCCGATCAGGATGCAACACAGCAATTGCTCTAGACTGATCAGTTCTATATTGACCTGCCAGCCAGGAAAGGGATCGTCGGATGAAGCTGTATACATCAACCTGGGCACCCAGTCCGCGTCGGGTGAGCCTATACCTGGAGCGAAAGGGCATCGAGCTGGAGCAGGTCGAGGTTGATTTGCGCTCGGGCGAGCATCTGAATCCGGACTTTGCCGCAATGTCGCCGAATTGCACGGTGCCGGCGCTCGCGCTGGATGATGGTGGCTTTATCTGGGAAAGCACAGCCATTCGGCGCTACCTGGAGGAGTTGCACCCGGACCCACCGATGTTCGGGCGCAATGCGCGTGAGCGGGCCGAGGTCAACCAGTGGACCACCTGGGTGTATAGCCACGGCATGCTGGCCGTCATGGAGGCTTTCCGCAACGCGCAGGCTGGCTTTGCCGACCACGCCCTGCCGGGCCTGCGGCCGGTCGCCCAGATTCCCGCGCTGGCCGAGCGTGGCGGCAAGCGCTACCGGCATTTCCTGACCGACCTCGACAACCGCCTGGCGGACAATTCCTTCGTTGGCGGCGAAGTATTCAGTGTGGCCGATATCGATGCCCGGGTGACGATCGAATTTGCCCACCGGGCGATCAAGATTGCGCCTGAGTCCGATCAAAAGGCGCTGGCCCGCTGGCTGGCAACAGTGAGTGAGTAAGATTGGGGCGCCTCAACAGATAGTGAATCGGCCGGATGCCTCGGCATCTGTCAATCGACTCGTCGAAGTACGGCGCGTGCAAAATCCTCAAAACCGCTGAGATGCTCGGTAGCGATGACATAGGCGGTATTCCGCCGAACGGGTGCCTCATCACCTACCTGCAGACTTCCAATCAGTCGGAGATAACGAAGGTCTTGAACATGCCGTGAGCGGCCGGGTCGGGGACTTCGGCGATCCAGGCATAGTCGCCGGGTTCCAGGTCGACGTGCAAATAGCCGCTGGCGCCGGCGCTCATTTCCATGACGCCGCCGACAAAGCGCGCCCCACCCGGCGCACGATTGACCAGCCCGTCGAGTTCACGCCAGTCCATCCATTTGGCGAGGTCTGCCAGTGCCTCCTCATCGTTCTTGTCACGCAGGCGCACCAGTTGCACGTTGTGGCCGAGAAAATGGGGGTAGATGGTCTGATCGAGGTAATGAATCTCAATGACATTGGGACCGACCGTCGGCGGACTTTTCATCTCGATTCCGCCTTCGCCGGAAATCACCACCCGGGCCGTGGCAGATGGTTTCACGGCGCCGCTTTCGCGCACATCGACTCTCAGGTGATCGAGCATGCCTGCCTCGGTATGGAACACGCCGTTCTCGTCACGGACATAGCATTCAACGATGTAGTCGCCTGGCTCGAGGAACACCGTGGTTGAACTGGTCCCGCCCGCGGAAGTAAAGCCCGGTCCACCGCTGGGGACAGCGCCCGGATCCAGGAACCAGGGTGCATTGACGGCAAGCGAGGCCACCAGTTGTTCGGTGAAGGCCTCCAGCGAGACCCGGCCTTCGAGATAATCAGTAAAACCTCCGAACGAGCCGGCGACGTTGTCGTACCAGTGATCGAGCAGGGGCTGGCCAGCTTCGCGTGCGGCAGCAATTCCTTCTTCCGGATACTTCCAGATCAGCAAGAAATGGTCGACCGGTGAGGCATTGATGAATCGGAAGGTCGTCCATCCCGATGCCGGCTCATGATTCGAAATCCGGAACAGATGACGGTCAGCTTCATGGTCGTGGACAGCCGTTACCTCAACCACCGCTGTCTCGACCCCAGCCGGACTTTCGACCGTCAATATGAACAGCCCGAGCAGAAAAATCACACTCCCATTCAGCAAAAAACGCATGGCTTGTCTCCTGTGGCGTGTGATCAAAGCATACCACCAGGCGCATTTTTTCCATTATCAGCTCTCTCTGATGGCGCTTTCGGACCAGGCTTGCGGTTCGGACCGGATCCACCTTCACAACGGCCGGGTCGTCCCCTGCAGCCGTCGGTACCGCGATACCCTGGGTCGAAACTGGGCATCGACTAGTTTTCGATCGACCTGCCCCGTTTGGCTACGTGATCAACCGTGGTTTCAGAACTGGGCAGCAGCGATTCGCGGCAGAGCTGATTTCAGGGTTCGACAACTTCAATTTCGCTTTCAAGCCGGTAGACATTGTCACCCAGGGCGGAGGCATCGTCATCGGCCGCCACCGCGGCACCGGCAAGGGTGACCATGCCGGCCTGGGTGGGGGCCTGCCAGCGCACAGTCCATTCGATGACCCGGCCGTCACTCGCCTCGTCTGCCTGGGACGGACGCGGCTGACTGTGGCCCAGGTATTGCCGGAGGTCTTGCTCTGTCAGTTTCTGATCGTGGCCAGCATCGAACCGACCAGCCATTGATCCGTCGGCATCGGCAGTCAACTGGAAGCCACCGATCCGGGCTTCGGGGTCACGCAATCGGAGCTGGAACTCGACCCATTGGCCGGCTAGTACACGTTCGGGCAGTGAATCGAAATCCAGTCCACTGTGCTCACCGGGCGACGGTCCGAGATAATGGCAACCGCTGCAGTCGGGCTGATCGCCGAGCCCGGCGTGACCGGGCTCGGCGCCTTCGGGAAAGGCCAGCGCCTGGCTGGTGTAGAACAGGACCAGAAAGACGACCGGCCAGTGTTTCACGGTCAGTCGATCCGCGCCTGGCCGATGGTCGTGCGATCGGTGCCGAACCAGATCGAGTGGCTGTCGGCGTCGTAATCCATGTGCCGAACCGTGCCAGCGCCACTGGGGACGGCAAACGGCTCGCTCCAGCGATGCGAGTTCGTGTCGAAGCCGACAAAGACGTTGGGCTCGATACCGGTCTCGACGATCCAGAACACGTCGTTCCTGTCCATGGCCACAGCGTACGGGCCGGATTGGTCGGCGGACGGTGCACGCCATTCATCGACCTGGCCGGTGCTCGGCTCGTAGCGACCGACATAGCCGTTGGCGTAGTCGGCGTACCAGACCTGCCCGTTGCTGGCTATCGCCAGTCGGCGGCTGCGGGTTTCGGCACGCGGCAGATCGATTTCCTGAAGCTCACCATCAACCACAGTCAGCAACTGGTTGGCGCCCAGGGTCACGGCCCAGGGCTGGTCGTCGTGGACCACAATGCCATAGGGCCGGGCGCGCTCGGTCGAGAGCTCATGCATCTGAAACGATTCGTCGGCCGGGTTGAACAGGCCGATCCGGTTGCCGCCCTGTTCGGTGAACCAGATCCGGTTGTCGCTGGTAGAGGCCATGGTGTGCACATCACGAGGGCCATCGCCGGGCGGATGGAATTTCTCGATCGCGCCGCTTTCCGGGTCCAGCCGGCCGAGGTGGGCGGCACGATTGCCGGCATACCACACCCCCTGCTCGTTGGCGATCACCGTGTGCGGACCGGCGCCGTCTTCGAGGTCGAAGCGCTCGAACTGGCCGCTAGACGGCGTGAAACGACCGACGAAATGCGTGCGTTGCCCGACAAACCAGATCAGATCCTCATCGCCAACCCACGGGTCGCGCGTCCGCGGTTCCGCGATGGGGACGGACCATTCCTGAATTTCCATCGATACGTCAAGGGGCTCATCGGCAAGCGAAATCGAACCACCGAGCACCAACCCGGTAAGAATCGAACCTTTCAAAAAATGCTTCATTGAACTGCTTCCATGTCTGTGGCCTTCCATCAGTGTAAACGACCGTTGTGCAGACGTCGGGTTGAGTGACGCAGTCCGCATACTCAAGTCTGACATCCGACCTTGTGCCTTGGTCCTGCACTTCCAGGCTCGACTCGCCCCCTGATTGACACTCGTCCGTTTCCAGGCGCATCCTCACGATAATTCAACGCAGGTGAACGGAAATGGATGCTTTTTCTCGAGTTCTGGGTTTTGTCGGTGTGTCCTTTTTGTTGGCGGGCTTGATTGGTTGTAATGCTGCCGATCCCGATGGTGATTCCGTCAATAACCCGGATCGTTCAAATGTGAACCTGGTCAAGGGCGGTTACGATGCATTTGCGGTCGGGGATATGGACGGAGTCCACGGTCTATTGGCGCCGGACCTGGTCTGGTACGAGGCGGAGTCGCTGCCTTATGGGGGTGTCTATCATGGGCCTGAATCGGTCATGGAGAATATCTTTGCCGCAATAGGTCAGGACTGGAGCGACTATGCGGCCGAACCACTACGTTATATCGATGGTGGCGATCATGTCGTGGTACTGGGAGAGTACAGGGGCATCCACAATGAATCGGGCGGCCGACTGAAGGTGCCCTTTGTCCATATCTGGCGAATGCAGGATGGTCAACTGGTGGAGTTTCACCAATTCACGGATACCGCAGCGTGGATTTCTGCCGCCGGACTGTAAAGTCCTAGCCTACTGGCCGTCGATAAAACAGCGACGCCGTCGGCAATAACCAGTTGATAGCGGACGCGGGAAGATTCGATTTATGCTGACGGTTATTACTCGCCTGCAGCCGACACTCCGCCGAGATCGGCAGCGGGCTCTGAGAGGTCGAGCGCCATCACCGGTCGGGGCTCGGCCAGGGTCCGGCGCCAGAATGATGTGGTGATCTGGTTCAGCGCGGAAGATTCTGCGTTGAGCAGGACGACCAGGCCGGTCTGGCGGCTTCTTGAATAGCCAATCTCAGCCACAAAGCCTTCGACCCAGCCGCTATGCAGGTAGATATCGTCCGCGCCGGCCGTG
>JBGTEC010000081.1:0-11199 GCA_041747995.1 Wenzhouxiangella sp. | reverse complement strand
CGCGACTACTCATTGAGGCCCGAGGGCATGAAAGACCCTCATCATGAGGCCGGATATACGAGCGCATACCTGTCCCTGTCCTTGCAATGCATAAAACCCTTGCAATACAGGGGGAGACCATATACGTCTTCGCGGTTAGTCGCTCTTGTAGTCGCTCTTGGGCCTTTGAACCGGTTAGGCGGTTTTAGTAGCGCAAGCGCACGGCGCTGATGCCGGTCACGCCCTCAATGGCGGCCAGGAGGTCGGCCGAAGGGGCGACCTGCCAGTCCTCACCGAATTTCAATAGCGCGTGTGCTTCGCTGTTGCGGTAACGGAAGATGACCGGGGTCTGGCCGGCGCGATAGGGGTGGATGGCGGCAGCCAGATCGCGATCGAAATCTTCGCCGATGGCGCCGCCTGCTTCAATCTCCAGACGCTGGGCAAATTTGGCCCTGGCCTCGTCCACTTCCAGGATTTCATCGGCAACCATGCGGAAGCCGCCACGGAAATCGTCGATTTCGACCTTGCCTCGGACCACCAGGATTTCATCGTTCACCAGACGGTTGGCCACATGGTTGTAGAGCGAGTCGAAAACCGCGACCTCCAGTCTGGCGGTTCCGTCATCCAAGGCGATAAATGCTCCTTTTCCCGGGCGTTTGCGGATCGATAGCACCAGGCCGGCCAGGATCATTTCCACCCCGCGACGACGTCCGCGACCGCGACCGCCATTGTCACTGCCGCCATGATCATCGGCGTGGCCCAGCCGGTCGCCGATCTTGTCCAGCGTGATCGTGATGAAACCGGACAACTCATCGCGCAGTTCATCCAGCGGATGACCGGAAAGGTAGAGTCCCAGCGCTTCGCGTTCAGCCCGCAACAGCTGACGCCCCGACCACGGACGAACCTGGCGCGCCGGCATGACCGGTGCCACCGCCTGATCCGTCTCACAGCCGACCGCAGCCCCGAACAGGCTACTCTGGCCTGCCGCGAGATCGGACTGGTAGCGGTCAGCTTCGGACAGAATGTCTGGCAGCGAATTCATGTGCAGGGCCCGATTCCGGTCGAACACATCGCAGGCGCCGGAACGTATAAGGGTTTCCAGCGCCCGTCTGTTCAGCCGACTGAGGTCAACCTCGCGGCACAGGGTAGCCAGGCTGTCGAACCCACCCAGGCACTCGCGCACACTGACCAGGTTTTCGACCGCACCGGCACCCACGCCCTTGACCGCGCCCAGTCCATAGCGAATTGCACCGTCCTCGACCTTGAAGCGATAGACCGAGCGATTGATGTCAGGCGGCAGGATCTCCAGGCCCATGAGTTTGCAGTCTTCGATCAGGTTCGCGATCTTGTCGGTCTTGTCCAGGTCGGCCGAGAGTACCGCGGCCATGAACTCGGCCGGGTAGTGGGCCTTGAGCCAGGCGGTGTGATAGGCAATCAGCGCATAGGCGACCGAGTGTGACTTGTTGAAGCCGTAGCGGGCAAAGGTTTCCATCAGGTCGAAAATGGGCTGCGCCTGGCTGGCATCGATATTCTGTGCGGCCGCGCCGTTGACGAAGATTTCGCGCTGGCGCTGCATTTCCTCGGCATTCTTCTTGCCCATGGCGCGCCGGAGCAGGTCGGCGCCGCCTAAGCTGTAGCCGGCCAGTTCCTGGGCAATCTGCATCACCTGCTCCTGATACAGGATCACCCCGTAGGTTGCCTTCAAAATGGGTTCGGTCAATGGATGCAGATACTTGACCTGGGCCTTGCCGTGCTTGCGGTTGATGTACTCATCGACCATGCCGGCATCGAGCGGGCCAGGACGATAGAGCGCCACGGCAGCCACGATGTCATTGAAGCTGTCCGGCTTGAGCTTGCGCAGCAGCTCTTTCATGCCGGGCGACTCGAGCTGGAACACCGCCGTGGTATGCGCCGCCTGAAGCAACTTGTACGAGGCCTCATCATCGAGCGGCAACTCATCGAGCTCCAGTGGTTTCTCGTCGGTCTTGAGTCGACTTTCGTTAATCGCCTTGACGGCCCAGTCGATGATGGTGAGGTTGCGCAAGCCCAGAAAATCGAACTTGACCAGACCGACGGCTTCGACATCGTTCTTGTCGTACTGGGTCAGTACCGAGTGGCCATCGGGCTCGTTGTAGAGTGGGGTGAAATCGGTTAGCGGGCTGGGTGCGATCACGAGGCCACCGGCGTGCTTGCCGGCGTTTCTGGCCAGACCTTCCAGCGACTGAGCCAGGTCAAGGATGGACCGGGTATCCTCTTCGTCATCGTATCTTTGTTTGAGTTCGGGCTCTTCGTCCAGCGCCTTGGCCAGGGTCATTTCCAGCTTGTTGGGAATGAGCTTGGCGACCGAATCGACAAAGCCGTAGCCGTAGCCCAGCACGCGGCCGCAATCGCGCACGACGGCCTTGGCCGCCATGGTGCCGTAGGTGATGATCTGCGAGACCTGGTTGCGGCCGTATCGTTCGGCGACGTAGTCGATCACGCGGTCGCGGCCCTCGACGCAAAAGTCGATATCGAAATCGGGCATGGAGACCCGTTCAGGGTTTAGAAACCGCTCGAATAAAAGCTCGTAACGTATTGGATCCAGATCAGTAATGCCCAGCGTCCAGCCAACGACTGAGCCTGCGCCCGACCCTCGGCCTGGCCCGACCGGCACACCGTTATTGCGCGCCCAGGTGATGAAGTCGGCGACGATGAGGAAATAGCCGGAGAACCCCATCGAGGTAATCACGCCCAGTTCGCGCTCAAGGCGCTGGTCATACTCTTCGCGCGTGCAATTGTCGGCCAGGCCATGGCGATCGAGCCGGGCATTCAGGCCTTCGGCTGCCTTGCCGCGCAGATAGTCGTCCTCGGTCTGGCCCTCCGGTACCGGGAAAGCCGGCAGGACGTACTTGCCCAGGGTCAGCTCCAGGTTGCATCGCTGGGCCAAGTGCCAAGTATTTTCCAGTGCCACGGGCAGGTCACTGAAGGCGGCCGTCATTTCCTCGGTGCTTTTGAGATATTGCTGGTCGACGAATTCGCGCGAGCGCCGCTGGTCGTCAAGACGGCGACTCTGGTGAATGCAGACCCGCGCTTCATGAGCAAAAAAGTCCGCCTGGCTCAGAAAGCGAACGTCGTTGCCGGCAACGACCGGCGCGCCGTTCTGGACCGCCAGGTCGATCAGACCGCTTTCCAGCGCGGCTTCTCCCGGGCGCCCCATCCGTTCGAGCATCAGGTAGAGCCGATCAGGAAACAGTCGCAGCCATTCATTGAGATGCTGGCCGGCAAGATTTCGGCGTCCGTTGCCCAGTGCCTGGCCGACGTTGGATGTGCGCCCGATAAGGGCAATCAATCCTTCGGTCTGGCCCTTCAGCCAGGTCGGATGCAATCGCGGTTGGCCGCGGTGGCGACCCTCGAGGAAACTGCGCGAGAGAAGGCGGCACAGATTGAGGTAGCCCGTCCGGTCCTGGATCAGCAGGGTGATGACACCGGACTGGTCAGGGTTGTCCGGGTCCTGGACGCGCACGTCGGCTCCGGCGATCGGCTTGATGCCGGCAGCGATGGCCTGCCGATAGAACTTCACCAGGCCAAAAAGATTGTGCCAATCGGTCACTGCCACTGCCGGCATGCCCAGCTCGACGGCCCGCTTGACAAGATCGCCAATTCGCACCATGCCGTCTTCCAGCGAGTATTCTGTATGCAGCCTCAGATGGACAAAGGGCAGAGGTTTTTCAGTATCGCTGGGCATGGTGGCAATTATAGCGCCGCGGCGACCTGACTCGGTCGCGGCGACGTCAATCAAGCGGGCCTATCGGCTATCGGCCAATCATCTTGCGTACCATGTCACGGCCCTTGACGAAGCGGCCTGCAAGCTCGGCATGTTGCCCCGGGTCGTGCGGCAGGCTCATGGTCCAGCGCTTCTGAAGCGAGTCGAGCTCCGTCTTGAGATCTGGCTGGGCGTTGCGTTCACTCATGCGTTGGGCCAGACGTCGAACCTGGTAGTCCATGCGCAGCTTGCGATCGGCGTCGGGCGTCTCGATTCCGGCCAGAAACTCGGCCTCGACGACAATCTGGCGCGCCGCGTCGGTGTTCTTTTTCGCCTGCCGGGTCAGTTCTTCATCGTTTGTTTCCGCACTTGCCAGCTTTTCCGCGGTAGCTCGCAGATGCGTGCTCAGTTCACCTTTCGGACCCGAGTCAGCAGACGGCAGTAGTTCTTCCAGACTGGCGCTGGCGCCCTGTTCGAGACGTTTTTCCCATATCGCCTGAACAGCCTCGGTCAACTTTTCAAGCTGTAGCCTGGCCTCGTCTCGCGCCTTGTTCCTGAGTTGATCGAGACGGCGCCTCAGCGCTGCCTCGGCCTTTTCGAAGCGAGCATTGAGCGCGGGCGGGCGGCCGGGGCGGCCGAACCAGTCTTCTGCCAGCCCGGCCATGCGCCCACGTGCCGATTCCAGATCATCATCGCTCGCCTTGGCCAGTTGTTCGGCCTCGGCGCACAGTGCCTTGAGTTCGGCCTGGGCCTCTTTATCCGCCTGTTTCTGTTCTTGCCGCTCGCCCTTGAGTTGATCGAACAGAGGATCGATCGGCTCTCTGAATTCCTCCCACAATTTCTGCTCGATCTTGCGACGGCCGGTACCGGCCTTCTGCCATTGCGCCTGCAGGGCCTTGGCCTTGTCGATCGAGGTCTTCAGGTCCGTCTCGTTTGCCAGCGCCCGCGCTTCAGTAATCAGCCGGCGCTTGGTCAGCTCAATCTGTTCGAATGCCTCGTCAAGGCGCTTGGAGATCGTGTCCATCAGTGCTCGCAAGCCCGCGGCGGACTTGCCGCGGTCACGCGGCGGCAGGTCGTCCAGTCGACGAATGGCCAGGCGTGCCTTGCGCATCGTTTGCTGCAGCAGCTTGCTGTCAGGCTCGTCGGCGTTGGCCAGGCCCATGCCGATGTCGATGAACTTCTGCAACTGGACCAGGTTGTCGTCCTGAACTTCCTGGCGCTTTTCGAAGTAGGGCTTGGCGGACTCGAAAGCCTGCTTGCAGGCTGCCTGGAAGCGTCGCCACTGACCGGGTGGGGCGGCGTAGCGTTTGCGGTCACCGGGAAGCACTTCCAACTGCTCAAGTCGCTTCCATTCGTCCCTGGCCTCCTTGAGCACGACGGAAATGGCGTCAGGGTGCTGGCCTGAGGCCGGCAATTTCTCGATCTGGTCGATCAGTTCATCGCGATGCTTGTTGTTCGACCAGTGCTGCCAGTTGCGCATTTCCTTCAGCCGGCCCTCCATGCGCTGGAGCCTGCCACCGACGGCACGGGGGCGGGCGCGCGCGGGCAAGCGATCAAAATCGGATCGCACGGCCCGGATCAGGTCATGTGACCGGCCAATGTCTCCTTCCTCGAGGCGTTGGGCGATCAGATCCAGCCTGGCATCGAACTCGGTGCTGATTTCATCCCTGGCCGGCGGGCTGCCGGACCCCGTGGCCTGTTGCTCAGGGGTCTGCCTTGCCTTCTTGCCGGCTTTTTGTTCAACCTGCACCTGAAGCTCTCGCAACAGGGGCAACATGTCCTCCTTGAGTGCCAGATCCGCGTCGCTCGGCTGGCCGATCTGGTTCCAGGCCCGATCCCAGTCGCCCAGCAATTCGCCCGGTTTGATCTCCTTGCGCGCCTGGCGAATGGTGCTTCGAATGCGCGTCGCCGCTTTTTCCAGGGCCGGGCTGGCGGAGACCGGGGTGCTTTGGAGCTCCTGCGGTGCGGCGGGTGAGCGGACGGGTCGGTCCAACGAGGCCCGAACAATGGATGCGGCACCTTCGAAACGACGCTTCAGGGCTTCGGTTGGCTCTACAATCTGGCTCCATTGCCTGATCAACTCTTCCAATTGCGCCCCTCGATCACCATCACCCTTGCCCCGGGCAAGCGCCTCGATCTTCCGCACCAACTCAGTGGCAGGTTCCTGGTCGGGACCTGACTTGCCGCTGGCCCGTCTCAAGGAGGCCAGTCTTTTTTCCGCTGCCTGGGCCCGCTTCTTGCTGGTCTTGCGCAAACCTTCGGCCAGTCGCTCCAGGGTGGATTCCTGATCGATCCGCGCCAGAATCTCGTCGGCGAGCCCATCGTCGACCTCGTTGCAGAAACAGTCACCCAGAAAGCCCGGTGAGCTGATTCGCCCCAGTGCGGCGCGCCGAAGACTGGTATCGGCAGCCTGCACGGCCGCAAGCCGGGTCAATTCGGTTGAATTCGTTTTCTCGAACCACTGCAAGCGCTCTTCAGCCAGCTCGTCACTGGGATTTCGCAGGACCTCACGGGCCAGGAACCCGTCGGCCGCCGTGACAATCGCCTCATCGGTTTCGCGCAAGCGGGCATCCAACCAGAAATGCTCGGTATTGATCCGCCTCAAGGCAGCCAGGCGTACGCTGGCCGCCTCGTCGTGCTGGGCCAGTCGGGCCAGTTCGGACCTCAACTCCGGATCGTCGCTCTCGTTGACCGCCTGGGCCCTGACCTCAGGGTCCTTGTGCTGCCACGGTTTCTTGAAAAGTCGTGATTTCAGATTCATCGGAACTGCCACGTTTCCACAGGATCAATCCCTATAGGGTACAGGGGACGCCATCCCCGGACCAGAGCCGTCAATAGTTTTTGGCAGTGGTGTACTATAAGCGCGCTGTCCCGCCCAGCGCCGCGGGCTTCTCCAGCCCACGATACTTCACAATTCGAATAACGGAAAATCATCTCGTGTCCAAGCCGCAAAAAGAACCCACCTATGCGCAGGCCCTCGTTCCGCTACTGGCATTGATTGTCATGCTGGCCAGCTCGGTATGGCTGTTTGGCGACGATTCCTCGTACGGCCCCAACCAGATCGCATTGCTGGTCGCCGCGGCAATCGCGACTCTCATCGCCTTTCGCAATGGTTATGACTGGGCGCATGTTCAGCAGGGAATCACCAATGGGATATCGGTCGCCCTGGGCGCCATTCTGATCATTTTGATGGTGGGAGCGCTGATCGGCACCTGGCTTCTTGCCGGCATCGTGCCGACGCTGATCTATTTCGGACTTGAATTGCTGAGCCCAACCTGGTTCTACGCCGCAAGCTGTCTGATTTGCGCCATCGTTGCCCTGTCGATCGGCAGCTCCTGGACAACTGCAGCCACGATCGGTGTGGCACTGATCGGCGTTTCGGCCGGGCTCGACATGTCCGTGGCTGTCACCGCCGGAGCCGTGCTGTCGGGTGCCTATTTCGGCGACAAGATGTCACCACTGTCGGATACCACCAACCTGGCTCCAGCGGTCAGCGGTTCGGAACTGTTCAGCCACATCCGCTACATGACCTGGGTATCGATCCCGGCCCTGATCATCGCCCTCGCCATTTATGTGCTGATGGGATTTGCCGGCAGCAGCCAGGGCGACATGGCAGGCCTGGTCCAGATGCAGGATCAACTCCAGGAACTGTTCAACATCAACATCTTCATGTTGATTCCCCTGGCTGTTCTGTTCGGTCTTGCTGTTGCGGGCAAGCCCGCCCTCCCCAGTATTTTCATTGGCGCCATGCTGGGGGCGGTCTGGGCGATCCTGTTCCAGCCCGAGCGAGTGGCAGAGATGGCGGCAGGTGAGAACTGGGTAGCCTCCCTGAAGGTCGCGTGGCTCGCTCTGTCCGACGGCACTGTGGTCGAAAGCGGAGACGATGCCCTCGACAGCCTGCTGAGCGGGGGAGGGATGTCCAGCATGCTCAACACCGTCTGGCTGGTGATCTGCGCCATGACTTTCGGCGCTGTCATGGAGTGTTCCGGCCAGTTGCAGAAACTGCTCAATGGCGTGGTTGGCATGATCAAGGGCACCGGCTCGCTGGTCGCCACCACCATCCTGACCTGTTTCGGCACCAATGTTCTGACTGCCGATCAATACATGGCTATCGTACTCCCGGGGCGCATGTTCAGAGCCGAGTTCCGCGCCCGCGGGCTCGACCCGCGGGTACTCTCGCGCAGTCTTGAAGGAGGCGGCACGATCACCTCACCCCTGATCCCCTGGAATACCTGTGGCGTCTTCATGTTCGGTGTCCTTGGTGTCAGTCCGCTCGCCTATGCCCCTTATGCCTTCTTCCTTTTCCTGGTTCCGACCATCGGCATCATTTACGCTATTACCGACTTCAAGATCCTTCGCATCGAAGAGCCCGCGCACGACCTGCAGATGGAGGTCAGTCGATAATCGCTGCAGCACCCCCGACAGCATGAGTGCGAACGAGATCGCCTGATTATGGTCATAGGGTAGAGGGCCGACCAGGGGCGGTCGGTTCAATACCAATCTGCAGGTGGGCATTGAATCATGGTTATCCGAATTCTTGTAATCCTCGTGGTGGTTGCAGCGCTCGGCCTTGGGCTGTGGTGGTACGAAAGCAACGTTCGAGATGTAGTCGAGCCCGAACCGGAAACCCGGCTTGTCGAAGAACCGCCGCCGCAACCTCGCTATCCGGTTCCGCTACCTGAACCAACCAGGGAGCCTGGATCTGACGGGGTTGTCGAAGAAACCCTGGCTCCGGAACCCGAGCCGTTGCCAGCGCTCGAGGAAAGCGACGAGCCGATTGTCGAAGACCTGACCGCAACCATCGACGAGCAATTGGTCAACGACTGGCTGGTCACCGACCGAATCGTTGAGCGCACTGTGGTATTCATCAACAGTCTCGATGGCGCCGCGATTCCTCAGCGCCTCAGGCCGGTGCGGCCGATTCCCGGTATGCCTGCGATCACTGATGTGGGCGAGGGCATGGGCTGGAGCCCAGCCAACGCAACCCGCTATGACGCCCTGATCACGACGTTGCGTGAGAGTGATCCCAATCACCTGCTCAATCTTTACTACCACTATTACCCCTTGTTCCAGCAGGCTTACGCCGAGCTCGGTGATTCCCAGGCCTATTTCAATGACCGGTTGGTGGAGATCATCGACCATCTGCTCGAAACACCGGAAGTGCCGCCCGATTTTTCCGTCGAACGATGGGAAGCGCATTTCCGTTTTGCAGATCCCGCATTGGAAGACGAGTCATGGGGACGCAAGATGTTGATGAGGATGGGCCCGGACAATTCCGTTCTGGTAAAGGACTGGTTGCAAGAACTGCGCACAGAAATCACCGAGCAGGCTGAACTCACCCAGCCTGAGTGACGAGGTCACAAAATAACTGATTTATGTGCGCAATCGCACGAACAAGCTCTGCCGATTGCCGTATCTTAATCAGCAACTGGACAACGAACACTTGGTGGACAAAAGGCTCAACTGACTCTTCCTTCTCCCTCAACTGCCAATCCCCCTTCCCCTCCCTCTTATGATTGGCAGTTTTAAGCCCCCGAACGGCAAGGTTCGGGGGTTCTTTTTATGTGCGGGTTGATTTCGGTTCTGACGCCATGAAGCTTGCCCGAAGCTGGTATAAAGAGGCGTCCGCCCATGGTGCCCGAATCGAGTGAATTATTTCCTTGGCTAGATTTCCCAATGCGCTGATTGGCTTTCTCGCCAGTATGCCGCTTTTGCTTGATTGCACGCCAGCTTACGCTGAACAGGAGCCGGAGAAACGGCCAGCGGTTTCGTGGCCAGGCATTCCGGCCTTCCTGTCCACACTGGAGAATCAGGATGCCGCACCGAGCCTTCGCAGCACAGAGCCTACGGCAGTTCCTCTGATGCTACTCGAAGCCACCGTGGAACCCGGGACCTTCATGCGTCTGTCCTGGCACGACAAGCAGTCATTTGCCGGGCTGGAAGTCGCCGTTCCGGTGCTGGTCGTCCATGGCACACGCCCAGGACCCGTGCTTTGCATCACCGCGGCGATTCATGGCGATGAGCTCAACGGTATTGAAATCGTGCGCAACCTGGTATTCGGAATCGATCCGGCCAGACTGAATGGAACGGTCGTCGGCGTGCCGATCGTCAATATCCACGGTTTCCAGCGTCACTCGCGTTATTTGCCGGATCGACGCGACCTCAATCGCTATTTTCCCGGCAATCCCACGGGAAGCTCGGCCTCCCGAATTGCTCATTCCTTCTTCAATTCCATCATTGTCCATTGTGGCGCCCTGGTGGACCTGCATACCGGCTCATTGCTCCGGACCAACGTGCCGCAATTGCGGGCCGACCTCAACAACGAGGCGATTAAGGACATGACCCGCGGCTTCGGGGCAACCGTCGTATTGCACAGTGGTGGCAGCGAGGGGACGCTCAGGCGCGCGGCGACAGACTTTGGAATACCGGCCGTTACGCTGGAGGCGGGCGAACCAATGCGTTTCCAGCCCGATGAAGTCAGCCACGGGGTCCGCTCGATCCGCAGCCTGATGAACCACCTGGGCATGGACGCGCGCGCCAGCCTGTGGGAAGAGCCACGTCCGATCTACTATCGCTCAAGTTGGGTGCGAGCCGATCACAGCGGCATTCTTTCCAGTCGTGTCACTTTGGGCGAGACGGTAGAAAAAGAAGACCTGCTCGGAACTATCACCGATCCCATCACCAACCTGCGCGTGGAAGTTCGATCACCTTTCTACGGCCGAATCCTGGGAAAAGCGCTGGGCCAGGCGGTCATGCCCGGCTATGCGCTCTACCATATTGGCATCGAGGCGCCGCAGGTCCTGGTGGATGGATGCGGTGAAAGCGAAGCGGTTATGTTGAGCGACTGCATGGAGCCGGTAGAGGAATTCGCGGCGGGAACGGGCGAGACTGGCTACGAGTTGGAGGAGCATTTTGACGACAGAATGCTCGATCGTGATGATCATATCGAGTAGCGGAGCAGTGGATTTCCGAGACGATTTCCGAGACGATTGCAGAGACGATCTCAGAGATAACTGCAGAACGAGCACGGAGACGGACACAGAGAATTGAAAAACCTTGAGCAGAGAATATAAGATGACCCAGTAAGGATGAAGTGTTCGGTAGCGGAATGGCAGCTGCGCCGACCAAGTTGCAAACCGGGGTACAAGGGGCATTGGCGAGCCGCCTGCGGGCGGTATGGGTGACAATATATGCGTGTGGCAATGTTGACTTCGACACTTGGTTTCGGCCATGTGAAGGCAGCCGAAGCAATCGACGAAGGGCTGCGGGAACGTGGCATCGGGATCACGGTTGATCATATCGACTTCTGGTCCTTGATGGATGACACGGTCGCCCGTGCCATCAAGGAAGGCTATCTGAGTTTGGTGACCCGCGATCCGGAACTCTGGGATTACCTTCACAGTCTGGACCGAACCCAGTGGAAAGCCTTCCTCAGGAACCCGGAAACCCCGGCATCCCTAAGTGCCGTCTGTAGCGAG
>JBGTEC010000080.1:0-3352 GCA_041747995.1 Wenzhouxiangella sp. | reverse complement strand
GGCCAGCATCCGGGTGGAATGCGCGGTACCGCAGCCCGAATCCAGCACCAGGGAACCGGCGCCCGCAACCCGGTCGGAGACAGCATCAAAGGCGAGCTGGCTGTGGGAACGAATTGGCTGGCGCCAGACTGAGTTCAGATGGCGCCTGACGATGGACTCAAGGTTGCGATGAAGGCCGCTCTGGGAGGATACCGGGATTCGGGAGACAGACATGAGGTATGGGCCGCTTTTCTTTATCTAAACTGGTGCCCCGCGCACCTCTTCGGCCAGCGCTGCGAGCCCCGTAGCCTTCCCTTCCAAAAAGGTAAAGGCGTAGGGGTTGAGGAATTGGCGACCCAAAGAAAAATTTCTCTCGGCCAAACCAAGGGCAGCCTCGTCGCAAACAGATGACCAGTTTTCACCAATGCAACAAAGCTGAGCTTCCACAATCTCAATAGCTTCTTCCTCTGAAAGCAGAAAGTGATGCGCCGCCTCAAGACAGCTGGAAATCCGACTCAAACGGCCTTCTTCAGTTATAAGCATGGCCTGACTTGCTTCCTGCCCGGAACGCCCCTGAGGGCATATGTCATAGGCGGGGGTCAAGGTGAGTCCCTCACCGTCCCAGAAGGCGGCATGATTGCGGGCGTGGTCGTCAGTATTGCCGCAAAGAATGTTAAAAACGATACGGGAGAACATCTCCCGCAAAGTCGTTGGGGCCTCAGTGAAGCGATGGCGAATAACATGGGCAAGATCCACATAGCTGGCATAGCGAGCCATGAGTTCATCCAGTTCCAGCATTGTAAGTGCCGAAACCATTATTCTTCGCTGCCACCCTGCTTCTTCTTTCTTGCGGTCAAAACGCTCAACCAGCAAAACGTCTTTGCCTGAAACCGAAACCAACTTCACAGGTGCGGCATTGATGCTACACAGGGACGCAAGCCGCATGGCAATAAACTCGGCTTTAACAACACTATAGACATCAGAGGTTGACGAAAACTTGGCCACCAGCTTCGTGCCACCAGCTTCGATCAGCGCTTTCGGACGAGCGCCGCCAATGGAGCTTCCATGATGCAAGGCCTGATCCAACTCGGTAGAAAGCGGAATGCCCTTCTCTACACGTTCGGCTGACTCCATCAACTCTTTAAGGGTAGCGTTCGCCGGCCCACGAGGCGTGTACTCAGTAGGCGATAATTGAAAATCAAAAGCGCCAATACGATCAGAGCCTGATTCCAGCAGGAATGTAAGCTCGGACAGCTCAATGCTGTCGAGCTCGTCGCCCTTGACACCAAATGTCCGATTAAGGATGACGCGGCGCCCCCATGCATCCGGCGCTGCATCCCGAATGCTGCTGGGCATGCCAAGGCCTCTCGGCAGAGGAAGCTCTCCTGGCTGCAGGGGCAGCTCAGGCAGATACAGCGGAATGGCGTCCGGGCGCCTAAGGTAGCTTTTACCATAGTTGAAAACAACGAGCTTCCCCTGGACACTCAACCGTCCAGCGACAACGGGCTCGGTCATATCAGGCAGCCAGACCCAGACATAGGCTTCGCTGTAGTCTGTAAGCCTAGAATTCATCGACGAGCTTCTTTCCTGACTTGTAAACATGCTTGGGCAGGAGGGCAAGTCGATCATCCATGCGCGCCGAAAGCGCCTGGATGCTGCTTTCGTCCGCGTCGAAGAGCTTGATGCCCACAAGGGCGGCGGCTTCAAACATGATTCCGATCTCGACCTTGAGATCACCCTTTTCGACACGCTGGAGTGTGCTGCGGGCGATGCCCAGCCGAGCAGCAAGCTCATGCTCTGTCATCTGCCGCTCCTTTCGTCCCTGACGAATCATTTTGCCAAGGAGCGCTGCACCCTCCTTGGTGTAACGAGCATATGTCCGCTTGTGAGCTGCCATTACAAATTCTCTATTGACTCATTTATCGGTCATTTCATCCAATATGACCGTCGTATGAGCCATTTTGGGGTGGGTAAGAGAATGTGTCAAGGTCAATGACCGCCATGTAGGCCTGGGAGATAGCGGCAAGAATTGCAGCCCGAGACAAACGGAGACTGTCTGTTGCCAAGAGGCGAACGGGAGAATTGTTGAGGGCTATTGAGAGAAATTGAGAAAAAGTGCCCCTGTGGCGCCCCCAAGGGGGCCGAAAAGGTGGCAGTAGCGGCGCTGACGAGGCTTAAAAACCTCGCCAAATTGATGATTTTGAAACGGAAAAGATGGTGGGCCGTGAAGGACTCGAACCTTCAACCAATAGGTTAAAAGCCTACTGCTCTACCATTGAGCTAACGGCCCCAATCTGGCAAGCCGGCTATGATACCCGAAAAATGCGCCACGGCTCAATCCAGCTGTTCATCACGGGGCAAGCAATCCGGATTGTCATTGCGATAAATCTCGAATGGCCGTTGCGCCCGATGGAGAACTTCCTCGCCTTCCAGAACGATCGGCAGGCCCAGGACCCGGATCGTGCAGGCGACTGCAGGTGCATCATCCTCGGCCGGAATCAGGTGACGAACGGCCACTTTGACACCGGCACTTGCGGCAATCTGGCGTTGGCCGGGAAGCAGGAAGCTGATGTCGTCTTTCAGCGACAGGATCAGGAACGCCGGCTCACCCAGCGCTGACACATCAATCAACTGGACTTCCCTGACGATGCCTGTATGCGATTTGATTTCATCGCCGGCCGAAACTGTCGGCGGCAGAACCGACCCTGCGAGAACTCCGATCAACATCGCCTTCAACATCGCCATCACCATCGTAGTATTGTCAGGCACTGCCAGCCTGGACGCGCTTGACCTCCTGATACAGGATTTCCTGCTCTTCCAGATTCAGACTGGCCAGCTTCAAACCTCGTTCCGCGGCCAGTGATTCCATGGCCCGGAAACGCGCTTCGAACTTGTGATTACTGCGTCTGAGCGCAGCACCCGGGTCCACATCGACCTTGCGCGCCAGGTTGGTCAGCACAAACAGCAGATCACCGACTTCCTCTTCGATGTTGTCCACATCGCTGGCGGCCAGCGCCTGTTCGAGCTCCACGGCCTCCTCGCGCAGCTTGTCGAAAATCGGTATGACGTCGGGCCAGTCAAAGCCGACGCGGGCCGCCCGGTTCTGCAGCTTGACTGCCCGCCGGAGTGCCGGCAATCCACGCGCGATGCCCGCCAGGACGCTGCTGTCGGCGGCATCATCAGCCGCCCGCTCGGCCGCCTTGATCGATTCCCAATTGACGGTCTGGGCGTCGGCGTCGGCAATTTCGGCGTCGCCAAACACGTGCGGATGACGACGTTCAAGCTTGTCTGCGACCGCATCCACGATGTCATCAAAGCTGAACGCGCCCTGCTCTTCAGCCATGCGGGCGTGAAACACCACCTGAAACAGCAA
>JBGTEC010000079.1:0-4619 GCA_041747995.1 Wenzhouxiangella sp. | reverse complement strand
CGTCACGCCGGAACCCATCGGGCGCAAGCCGGGCTGGTTGCGGGCCAAGCTGCCATCCGGCGGCAAGTACGAGGCGGTCAAGCGCAACGTCAACGAAAATCGCCTGGCCACCGTCTGTCAGGAGTCCAAGTGCCCGAATATCGGTGAATGCTGGTCCAACGGCGTGGCCACCATCATGCTGATGGGCGATGTCTGTACCCGGGCCTGTCGCTTTTGCTCGGTCGATACCGGCAATCCGCGCGGCTGGCTCGATGCTGAAGAGCCGATGAACGCGGCAGAATCAGTCAGGCTGATGGACCTGAAATATGTCGTGCTGACCTCGGTCGATCGCGATGATCTGGCCGATGGCGGCGCCGCCCACTACGCCGAGTGCGTGCGCGAAATCAAGAAGGTCAACCCGCAGACCGCAGTCGAGGCCCTGACACCCGATTTCCAGGGTCGGCTCAGCGATGTGGAAGTCGTGGTCGATTCCGGGCTTGAGGTCTTCGCCCAGAACGTCGAGACCGTGCGTCGTTTGACCCACCCGGTCCGCGACCCGCGCGCAGGCTACGATCAAACGCTCCGGGTGCTCGCCCATGCCAAGCAACACCGTCCGAAAGTGTTGACCAAGACCAGCCTGATGTTAGGGCTGGGCGAGACCATGGAAGAGGTGATCGAAACCATGGATGATCTGCGTGCCATCAAGGTGGACATCCTCACCTTCGGCCAGTACCTCCGACCGACCGTCAATCACTTGCCGGTAGATCGCTTCGTTACCCCGGAAGAATTTCGCCAGTTGCGCGAGATTGGCCTGGAAAAGGGATTCATGGAAGTGGTCTCCGGCCCCCTGGTCCGCTCCAGCTACCGCGCCGACCGGGTGTTTGAGAAAAATAATTGCGGTTTGGAAGCGGATGAAAGGTAAAAGGGAAAAGGGAAAAGGAGCGAGCGGCTCTGGCCATAGACCACCGACGCACAGCCGCACCGACGCACCGACCACCGACCTCAGACCATAACCATGACCAATCCCCTGGCCCATCGTGAACGCGACCAGCTGCTGGAACGACTGGCGGCCGTGCTGGACGAGTGTCGGGTGCAGGGGCGCACGATGACCTACTTGCAGGTTGTCGATGCCTTGGCGATTCATGCGCCGCAGCGAATTCACCAGACGACCCGGCTGATCGAGAAAATGCTCAAGCGCGATGCAGAGGCCGGGCGGCCAATCCGGGCGGCGCTGGTGGTCAGTCGGGGCAGGGGAGGGCGCCCGGCGCCGGGATTTTTTGACCGTGCCCGTCGCCTGGGGCTGTTCGACGGCACCGAGCCAGAATGCTTCCATGAGCACTTGCTCGATCAATTGTTTGAGCGCCGGGACTGATACGGGCGATAACCCCGACCCTGTGGCACCGTCAGGCGCATCGGTGTACCATCTCCCGATTCAGCTCCGCGCCGCCCCGACTACCAATGAGTGCAATATCCATGACCCAGATTGTCAGATCGTTCCTGCCCGTTACCCTGGTTTCCATGCTGTTTCTGCTTGCCGGTTGCGGTCAGAGTGGTTCCGGTTCATCCGGAACCGTAGACGGTGACGATGCATCAGAGCCTCCGATGGCCGAGCAACGCATGCACGTGGTCAGCGCGCCGGGTGGCGATCGCGAGGACCCCTGGTACTGGCTGCGTGACGATGCCCGGGAAGACAGCGATATGCTGGCCTACCTGACAGCCGAGAATACCTATAAGGAGACCATGCTCGCGCACGTGGCCGACCTGCAAGAGAGTCTGTCGGCCGAGCTTCGCGGTCGTATTCAGGAAGATGATTCGACCGTGCCCTACCTGGATCGGGGCTACTGGTATTACACCCGTTTCGAGGACGGGCTCGAGTATCCCATCTATGCCCGACGCAAGGGCAGCCTGGAGGCCGAGGAGGAAATCGTTCTGGATGTCAACCAGTTGGCTGAAGGCCACAGCTACTATCGGGTGGGCAGCTGGGATGTCAGCATGAACGGCAACCGGGTGGCCTGGCTGGAAGATACCGTCGGGCGACGCCAGTACCAGATTCGGATCCGGGATCTTGAGTCAGGCGAAACCATCGACACCGGCATTGGCGGTGTGTCCAGCCTGACCTGGGCGGCCGACAACCGGCACCTGTTTTTTGTCGCCAATCATCCAGAGACGCTGCGCTCCTGGCAGGTGCGCCGGGTTGAGCCGGGTGCCGAGAACAGCGGCGATGGCGAGGTCGTCTACCAGGAAGATGACACGGCATTCTTTACCTGGGTCGGCCGATCGACGTCCGGCCAGTTCAACTACATCTACGTGCGCTCGACTGTCGCCTCGGAGATGCGGGTTGTGCCCAGCGACCAGCCCGAAGGCGAATTTCAGGTCTTTTTCCCACGTGAGCGTGACCATGAATACTCGGCCGACCATTTGGGTGATCGTTGGATTATCCGGACCAACTACCAGGCACCAAATTTCCGTCTCACGGAGGTCGGTCTTGATCAACATTCCGACCGGGGTCAGTGGCGCGATGTGATTGCCCATTCCGATGATGTCTTTATCCAGGGATTTGACGCCATGGAGCAGTTCCTGGCGGTCAGTGAGCGTTCCAACGGCTTGCGCCAGATCCGCATCCACGACTGGAACAGCGGTGAATCGTCGATTCTCGCCTTTGATGAGGATGCCTATGCCGCTTACCTGGGAACCAACCCCGACCAGTCCAGCAACAAGCTGCGTTTTGTCTATACCTCAATGACGACCCCAACCCAGACCTGGGATTTGGATGTTGCGACCGGCGAGCGCGAACTGCTCAAGCAAGCCGAGGTGCACGGTGGCTTTGATACCGATGATTACCGCACCTTCAGGGTTTGGGCGAGCGCCAGGGATGGCGCCCGGGTACCCGTATCAATCATGCACCATAAAGACACGCCACTGGATGGCAGCGCGCCGCTTTATCAGTATGCTTATGGATCCTATGGCGCCAGTATGGACCCGACCTTCAGCACCAACCGGCTGAGCCTCGTGGATCGTGGCTTTGTCTTCGCCATCGCCCATATTCGGGGTGGGCAGGAAATGGGGCGTCACTGGTACGATCAGGGTCGCATGCTCAACAAGAAGAATACCTTCACCGATTTTATTGATGTGACCGCCCACCTGGTCGATGAGGGTCTGGTCGACGGCGAGCGGGTCTTCGCCATGGGTGGCAGCGCTGGCGGCCTGTTGATGGGTGCCGTGGCCAACATGGCGCCCGAGCGCTATCGCGGATTGGTTGCTCATGTCCCCTTTGTCGATGTCGTCACCACCATGCTGGATGAAACCATTCCGCTGACGACCAACGAGTTCGACGAGTGGGGCAACCCCATGGATCCCGAATACTACGAATACATGTTGTCGTACTCACCCTACGATAACCTCAAGGCGCAGGAATACCCCGCCATGCTTGTCACCACCGGGCTGTGGGACTCGCAGGTACAGTATTGGGAGCCCGCCAAGTGGGTGGCCCGGCTCAGGACGATCAAGACCGACACCAACCCGCTGCTGATGCACACCAACATGGAAGCCGGGCACGGTGGTGCTTCCGGTCGCTTCCAGCGCCTGGACCAGACCGCCATGGAATTCGCCTTCGTGCTTGACCTGGCCGGCCTTGCGGGCGAGGACGACTGAGGCTGCATCAGGAATGCCGAGGGGAAGGATGCGGTATGAATCGTGCCGTCTTCCGCGACCCACGGCACGAGCAGCAGCCAACGCCACTCCCCGTTGACAGCGTCGTGCAATGGGCAGGTTTGGCCCTGAACAAACTCGCAACCTCCTGCATCGGGGGGTGTCGTGGGCTTCGGCCCGGCCGGGGCGCGGAAATCTTACTGAACCCATCAGCCTCTTTGCCAACCAAAAAACTTTCAGGAAATCCACTCCGCTGCAGTTTTACCAGCGGGTATTCGTGGGTCCCCGGCCCCGAATGTCAGGCCACATCATAAGCGCCGATCGCCCCGGCCGGGTCGAAGCACTCGGCATCACCCGATGCTCGAAGCCATCGACAGGCACACATTTCCTGCACTTGAACAGGTTTTGAAATACCTGGGCAGTAGCTGAGTTACGTACATAATCAGGAAGGGGAATAACTTCGGAATTTTATGCAACGTTGAGGTTGAATGTTGGTTCGCGGGTAGCAATTCTGCATAAGGCTGTATAAGCTAGTTCGAAATAGCCTGCGTGGATCGAAGTTGGCTCGGTCGCACCAGTCTGACTATGAAGTCTCGTCTTAAGTTGGCGCTCGCGAGACACTTTCAACCTGTTGGCAGCAGGGGGCGGCTTAGGTCGTGTTGCCCGACGTGACCGGGAAATGGCGGTATGTCCGAAAAGAAATTTCTCAAGTCGCTGAATCTGAAGTTCAGCTCAATGGCTGATGCATCTTCCAATCAATCTGCCAGCACGGTCGGTGGGTTGATCTGTGTGCTGATTGATCACTGGCGTGAGTTGCGCGAACAGTTTGGCTACGACGGCCTGTTCGCTCTTCGGGCACAAGTCATGAGCTTGCTCAAGCCGGTGCTTGGCGATACTCCTTCGCTGATGGTGCTCAGCGAGTCCGGTCTGGTCGCCCTGGTGCCGGGAAATGAGAAGCAGAGCCTGGGCGAGATCGGTGATGAAGTTTTCCG
>JBGTEC010000078.1:0-2125 GCA_041747995.1 Wenzhouxiangella sp. | reverse complement strand
TCAGGTGCGACTGATGGTGATCGACAGCGAGCCCGACTTCATCAGTGCCGTGGAAAACGGTGAATTTGTCGCGGTCGGGAGTCTCGAGTTCAGGCAGTGGCGGTCGGCGCGCAACCAGCTGCATGAAGACCGGCAGCTAAGCTTTACCCGCAGCTACATGTTGCGGTACGACGAAATCAATCCGGTCAACGCATTCACGCACATGTTCATGCATGCCGGCGTAGGTCACCTGCTCGGCAACATGCTGTTTCTGGTTCTGCTCGGCCTGCTGATCGAAGGGGCGCTGGGAGGAGGGCGGTTCCTGGTTTTCTATCTTCTCAGCGGTCTGGGGGCCGTCGCGGCCTCCTTGTCGATGAACTGGGGCGCCGATACCGGAGGCATTGGAGCATCGGGCGCAATCGCCGGCATGATGGGTCTTTACGCAGTGATCTATGGCATGCGGAAGGTCCGGTTCTTCTACTGGGCATTTGTGTACTTCGACTATGTCCGCGCGCCGGCACTGATCCTGTTACCGCTCTGGCTGGGCTGGGAGATCCTGGCCTACACCATTGATGCTGGTGGCAATATTGCCTACGAGGCGCATATCGGTGGTCTGGTCGCCGGCGCCCTGCTCGGGTTGCTGGCCGTACGCACCGGCCAGGTACGAGAAGAGTTTCTCAACGAGGACGAGCATCTCGAAGAGGATCGCGCCGCCATCGCCAATGCCCAGCGTGAGCTGGAGAATCTGAACGGCGCTGCCGCCAAGAGCCTCCTGCGCCCGTTGCTGATCCGCCACGAGCAACAGGCCCGTCTGTGGCGGCTCTACTTCGCCGCCTGCCAATTGCGTGTTGATGATCCGGATTTGCATCGGGTCGCAGGCCGCATTCTGAAGTTTTCAGGCGATACCGATGAAGAACGTCAGTTGATCATTGATACCTTCAGGCAGTATCGCAAGGCGACCAATGATCGACTGAAACTTCCGCTGAGCCAGGCCGTGATCCTGGCGGGAAAGTTGGCTTCCTGGGGCGAACTCGAAGGAGCACAATTCCTGATCGACAAAATGGCCCGCGCCACTCAACACGTCCCCGGTCTGGCTGAACTATGCCAGGGGATGGCCGAGCGGCTGCGGATGCTGAAGACGGATCTTGATCGGGCTGATCGTTACGAGAAGCTGGCCCGGGCTTTGCCCGGGCCAGGCGGGTAGGAGGGGCGGGAGACGGGGGACGGGGGACGGAAGACGGAAGACGCTCCCCCTCTATCCCTCTCCCCAAAACTAATCTACCCACCAACGGAGAATCCCGCCTCCAGCCGCGCAACTTCGGGTGCCAGCGGGTGGTCCGGAAACCTTTTCTTGAGCTGACGCAGGAGATTCGCAGCCTTGTCGGTCCGGGCCGGATCTTCCATCATGCTGCGCGCGGCCAGAAGATAGTTGTCCACTACATGATGGTGCTTGGGGTGTCTCTTGCCGAAGCCGCTGGTCAGCTTGAGGACCAGGCCATGCCGGCCCTGGTCGAACGCCAACTGGGCCAGGGTTCGAATATCATCGGCATTGGTCGGCTCGAACGACTTGTCGATCTGAAGGCATTCCTCGGCGACATTCAGCGCCTTGCCGGCATTTTCGAAGCCGTGGATCAGAGTCGCGACGTAAACCTGTCCATGCTCGACCAGAGCGCCGCTCTCGCCCCGGCTGTGCAGTAGCTTGCGATAGTAATCGTGCACCTCCGGTTCGGCACCATTACGGTTGATTTCCGAGCCCAGGAACCTGGCTGCTTCATCCGTCTGGCCCGCCTTGACCATCGCTGTGGCTTCTGCGATCAGCGGCAATTCGTGCACGGATGCCGGACCGGACCTGCCAGGTTCGCGTACCGCGATTCCGAATTCGTCATGAAACTGGTACAACAGATAGCCCATCAGGTGGAAGGAGGCGGCCATGAAGTAAGCACTGATGAACGTTGCAACAACAAGAAACAACATCATCGAACCACCAAACAGGGGCAGCAAAAACGCTTCGGCCTGGGACTGGCTGAACAGCATCATCAGCAAAAAGACCGATGTCAGCAGATAGGACGCACCGGTGGTGCGCATGATCTGAATCCACATCACCGGGTTCAGTGCCTGGGCCAGACTCTGGGTCATGGCCAGCGTC
>JBGTEC010000077.1:0-1531 GCA_041747995.1 Wenzhouxiangella sp. | reverse complement strand
GACGCCCAGCGGTTCGGCAACAGCCCGGACCTCGGCCAGGTGGCCGTTGACCTCGTTGCAGGTCTCATGCAGGTTGTCGAGCAGCCCGCCCGAAAGCTCCAATTGACCGCCGGGCTCGAGGGTGATGGAGCAGCCTTGCTTTTTGAGGGCGATCGGGGCGCCATCCTCAAGTACCCGCTCCCAGCCGAATCGGGCCGCCATGCCCTCGAGAACGGCAGCGACACTGCGCTCGCCAGCGTAGGGCAAAGGCTGCAGGGTGTCGACACAAAAGCCGAACTTCTCATGCTCGGTGCCGATGCGCCACTCGGGCTTCGGTCGGGACCCGGAAGCCAGCCAGGCCACGAGGTCGCGCTTGTCGGTGATGGGTTGGTCTGGAGTCACGTTCGCTGGACCTGGATTAGAGGAATGGCAATTATAGGGGTAGAGGTGAAAGGTGAAAGGTGAAAGGAGACGGGAAACGGGAAACGGGAAACGGGAAAGCCCGCGGCGGCATTGACCATCAGCCATCGGGTAGGTCGGAGTTGCATCCCCGACGGTTGAAGAGGTTGGCGCCAGTTGCCATTTCCCCTGATATTTAATGAACCCATAGCCCCATACTTGCTCAAAAGCAGCAGCCGCCAATAACAATACTCAAGACAGAATTCACCAGCATGTATCGACTGTTCATCAAACAACCGTTTTCTTGGTTTCTTGCCCTGAGCCTGCTTGCCGGCGCGTTGAGTACGGGCTGGGTGGAAGCCAAAACGCTGCACCGGGGAGTGGGTCCGGAGCCGGATGCGCTGGACATCCACCTGGCCCAGAGCCTGTCGGCGCTGAATGTGTTGCGGGATCTGCACGAGGGGCTGGTGACCTTTGATGCTCGCGCCGAGCCGATTCCCGGTGTGGCGCGAAGCTGGACAGTCAGTGATGACGGTCTGCTCTGGACCTTCGAGCTGGACCCGGCTGCGCGCTGGTCGGACGGGGCGCCCGTTGTCGCCGAGGATTTTATCCGCGGCTGGCAGCGCGCCCTTGATCCCGCAACGGCCTCGCCCAACGCCGGGTTGCTGGACGTGGTGGATCAGGCTCACGAGGTTCGAACCGGCCAGGTGCCGCCGGACAGCCTTGCCATCGACGCCACATCACCTGACCGACTGGAAGTTCGACTGGTCCGTCCGGTGCCGTGGTTTGCTGAATTGCTGACTCATCCGGCGACCTACCCATGGCGTGACGGCGTCAACCTTTTCAGCGGGCCGTTCGTGCTGGCCGAACGAATTCCGGGGGCGCATTTGCGGCTGGATCCGAATCCCCATTATCGCGATGCTGACTCGGTCAGCCCCACCTCGCTGGTCTGGCACGTCATCGAGGAACCGGCGGTGGAGCTGAACCGATACCGGGCCGGACAGTTGCACATCACCGAAACCATTCCACCAGGTCGGTTGAAATGGCTGCGGGAACAAATGGGCGAGGAGCTCAGGATCGCACCCTATCTTGGTTCGTTCTTTCTGGCCTTCAATGTCGGCCGCGAACCGTTTCAGGACAATCCAGGACTGCG
>JBGTEC010000076.1:0-3478 GCA_041747995.1 Wenzhouxiangella sp. | reverse complement strand
CGGCGGCGGCAAACATGCCCTGGCGATCAATCTGGATTTCTCCGAGCAGCCTCGTCCGTTGCGAATCACGGCCGCGGCCACCGTTACCGATGTCAATCGTCAGGCATGGAGTTCGTCAAGCGAGATTCTCGCCCATCCGGGTGATGTCTACGTCGGTCTGAAATCAGAAACCTACTTCGTTGATCGTCACCAGCCGCTGGTGATTGATCTTTTGACCGTCGATATCGACGGCGAATCAGCGGGTAACCGCCCGGTGGTTGTGGAAGCAAAAAGGATCCTTCATTTCTGGCGCGATGGGGGTGGTGGGCAGTCGGACGACGACGTTCAGCGTTGTAACTTGTCCACTGCCGACGATGGGCTGGGTCGGTGTTCATTCGAGACCGATATCGGCGGTCAGTACCAGATTACGGCGACCACCATGGATGAGGCCGGTCGGCGCAATGCGACAAGGATTGTTCGCTGGGTTGGTGGCGGCCGGATGGCCCGTGCTGAACGGGTCGAGATCGAGGAAGTCCTGCTGGTTCCCGATCGCGACAGCCATGCTCCCGGCGATGTGGCGCGCTTGCTGGTGCAGGCGCCCTTCGATAATGCAGAGGGCCTTTTGACCCTGCGTCGTCATGGTTTGGCCGAGCAACGCCGTTTCACCATCGAAGGCGGTTCGGCGACGCTCGAGATCAAATTGCGCCGCGACTGGCTGCCGAATATCCAGGCGCATGTCACCCTGGTGGGGAACTCGACACGTGGAGGCAACGAAGAGGGCGGGGCATTGTCACCGCGCCCGGCGATTGCCGTGGGGACACACGATTTTGCCATTTCCACCGCCGAACGCGCGCTTGAGGTCACAATTAGCCCGGTCTCATCCGGTCTGGCGCCCGGCGAATCAACCGATATCGACCTGGAAGTACTTGATGCCGCAGGTGTTCCGGTCGCCGGTGCGGAAATCGCCTTGGTGGTGGTCGACGAGGCCATCCTGGCGCTGACCGACTATCGCATCACCAATCCTCTCGATGTGTTTTACCAGTCGCGCCCGCCGGCCGTACGCGATCATCATTTGCGGCCCAGCATCCGCTTGTTGAGTGCGGCTGACCTGGTCCAAGAGCTGGCGCAAGATAAATTGGTCATGGAGACCAGCATGGACCGGCCGCTAGTCACCGGCTCGCGATTGTCTCCGGCGCCCCCGCCCCCGAGTGCCGAGGCCGACCCGATCGATGTGCGCGAGGACTTCAACCCACTGGCCGCTTTTGTCCCGGCGCTGATCACCGGCGAGGATGGGCGGGTCAGTACCCGGATCAGCCTGCCGGACAATCTCACCCGCTACAGGATCAGCGCGTTGGCGGTGAGCGGGCCGACCTTCTATGGAAAATCCGAGGCGACCCTGACGGCGCGGCTGCCGCTGATGCTGCGCCCGTCACCGCCCCGTTTCCTCAACTTCGGCGATGTCTTCGATTTCCCGGTTGTGCTGCAGAACCAGACTGACAGCACCGTGCAGGTGCAGGTGGCAATGGAGGCCGCCAACCTGGAGTTGACCGGTAGCCGCGGGTATTCGCTTGAAGTACCCGCCAACGACAGGGTCGAGGTGCGCTTCCCGGCGGCTGCCCGCAGCGCGGGAACAGCGCGTTATCAGATGGCGGTCGCCACCGAAAACTTTGCCGATGCCGCCCGCGGGCAATTGCCCGTGTGGACGCCAGCCACCACCGAGGCCTTCGCCACTTACGGCGTCCTCGACCACGGCGCAATGGTTCAGCCAATCGCCGCGCCAACCGATGTCTGGCCGCAGTTCGGACAGTTGGAGGTGACCAGCACCTCGACGGCTGTGCAGTCATTGACCGATGCCTTTATCTACCTGCACGAGTACCCGTTTGCCGGCAGTGAGCAGATCGCTTCACGCATGATCGCCGTGGCCGCGTTGCGTGACGTTCTGGAAGCCTTCAATGTTGCCGACATGCCCAGCCCGGAAGAGATTACGGTCTCGATGGAGCGTGATCTCCAGCGCCTGGCCGGTTTGCAGAACCCCGATGGCGGGTTTGGCCTGTGGCGTCGCGGTCATGAATCCTGGCCGTATTCAAGTCTGCACGTGGCCCATGCGCTCGTCCGCGCCCGCCAGAAAGGTTACGAGGTCGAGGCCGGATTATTCGACCGAACGCTGAATCACGTGGCCCATATCGAGCAGCATATTCCACCCGCCTATAACGACTGGGTACGCCGCCATATCGTCGCCTACAGTCTTTACGTTCGCAGCCTCAATGGTGATTTTGACCGAGCGCGGGCCAGGGCCTTGATGGATGAAGTGGATGATCTGGCCGACCTGTCCTTCGAGTCGATTGGCTGGTTGCTTGGGGTATTGACCGGCGACCAGGCATCTTTGGCGCAGTTGCGTGAATTGCGCCGCTTCCTCGCCAATCGGGTGACCGAAACGGCGGCGAGCGCCAGTTTCGCCAGCGCCTGGAGCGATGGCGCGCATTTGATCATGCAATCGCAGCGACGCGCCGATGGCGTCATTCTTGATGCGCTGATCGATGACCAGCCGGCCTCCGATCTGATCCCGAAAATCGTCAATGGCCTGCAGGCGCATCGTACCCGCGGGCGCTGGGGTAATACCCAGGAGAACGCCTTTATCCTGCTGGCCCTGGACAAATACTTCCAGGTATATGAGGACATCGAGCCCGATTTTGTCGCCAGAACCTGGCTGGGTGAGGATTTTGCCGGCGAGCACCATTTTGAGGGCCGCACCACCGAGCGTCACCATATCGATATCCCGATGAGCTGGCTGGCCCGCGGCGATGGCCGGCACGAGCTGATAATGGACAAGGACGGGGCAGGGCGTTTGTACTACCGTGTTGGCCTGTCCTACGCTCCCCGCGACCTTGATCTGGCCGCGGCCAGGCACGGATTCGAAGTGCAGCGGGTCTACCGGGCGGTTGATGATGACGAGGATGTGCGTCTGCGCAGCGATGGCACCTGGGAAATACGGGCCGGCGCCCGGGTCGAGATCGAACTGACCCTGATCGCCCCGGCGCGGCGCTACCACGTGGCTTTGATAGATCCGTTGCCAGCCGGGCTGGAATCAATCAACCCGGCGCTGGCGGTCAGTGAACCGATTAATCAGGACAACGATGTGGTGCCGATGCGCGGTCGGGGCTGGTGGTGGGGGCCGTGGTATGAGCATCAGAATCTGCGTGATGAGCGAACCGAGGCCTTTGCGACCCTGCTCTCAGGTGGCGTCTATACCTACAGTTACTACGCCCGGGCAACGACGCCCGGTCAGTTCGTGGTGCCACCGGCCAGAGCCGAAGAAATGTATCACCCCGAAACGTTCGGCCGCAGCGCTTCGGCCAGGGTTGTGATTGTGGATTAAACCCACCTTATTCACCACCCTGCCTACTGTGACACCGCCATGCCCCGCGTCTGGGGCGTTTCGCTCGGTCACGGGTCCTCACCGTACAGGCGAGTACGCCTCCGGCCCGCTCGGTCGCGAAAC
>JBGTEC010000075.1:0-8039 GCA_041747995.1 Wenzhouxiangella sp. | reverse complement strand
CCAGGGGGAACAGGAGGGCGGCGGCGGCGATGCGCCAAACTGAACATTTCGTCATTGTCTGCCTTTACTCTGTGGCGTCGGAGGGCGGTGAGCGTCCAGTACCGGCCCGCAATTCATGGTAACGATCAACTTCCAGACCGCCAAACATTTCAACGGAATGGTCAGGCCATTGGACCTTGACCGTGCGCGCGGCTGATTGTTCCCCCAGGCCGAACACGACCCGCGGATCGTTGGCCGAAGCATACGACCCATCGGCCCGCGAGCGGCGCAATAACGACTCAGCGTCGCTGTCCGGGTCGAGATCGAGCAAATAGGCAATGGCTCCGGTCTGGTCGCGACGGCCATCTGCGTCCAGCAGCCGCAGCCCAAGCCAATGGCTGGCATTGTCAACCGAATTGATCAGGACCCGTGCCAGACCATTGTTGTTGGCGATGACCATGTCGACCCGGCCATTGTTGTTCAGGTCACCGAAGGCGGCGCCACGACTGACCAGCGAAGTCTCGAACGCGGCGCCGGCCTGATCCGTGACATCGGCAAAGCGACGACTGCCATTGGCAGCGGGCTGATTGACGAATACCTGGTTGCGCTGGTGATAGGGAAACGGGTCGTCCTCGGCCAGCAGATGGCG
The DNA here is from genome assembly GCA_041747995.1 of Wenzhouxiangella sp. Taxonomy (GTDB): domain Bacteria; phylum Pseudomonadota; class Gammaproteobacteria; order Xanthomonadales; family Wenzhouxiangellaceae; genus Wenzhouxiangella. The sequence continues at coordinate 7,411 of JBGTEC010000075.1, read as the reverse complement.
TTCCTTCATGACCGCGCCATTGACCGCAACCAGGTCGAGCCAGCCATCATTATCAATGTCCAGCCAGGCAGTTCCGAAGCCGGTAGAACTTAAACTCGGCGTGCCGAGCCCGAAGCGGGCGGTGCGGTCTTCGAACCAGCCATCGCCAATGTTGACATACAAGGTATTGGTTTCAGTGCGCATGTGGGTAATGAAAATATCTTCAAGCCCACTGCGATTGAAGTCGGCCGCGTCCACTCCCATCCCCGCCTCACTGGAACCGGAAGCATTGACCGCGGCGCCAGCCAGAAAGGCATCATCGGTAAACTTCAGGTTGCCATCATTGATCCAGAGAAAGTTCGGACTGCCGTCATTGGCCACATAGATCTGAGGCCGGCCCGAACGGCTGAAATCGGCGGCAATCACGCCCAGGCCGTGCCCGCGTGCCGAACGGATTCCCGCCTCGTCGCTGACATCTTTGAAGGTGCCATCGCCCTGGTTGATCAACAGCCGGTCCGGCGCACCGCGATAGTTGGACGGCGAACAGTAGTCGATCAGATCCAGGGCTGTCTGGCGGCACTCAATATGATTGGCGAAGCTGTAATCGACGTAATTGGCAATGTAGAGATCGAGTAAACCATTGTTGTTGAGGTCGACAAAGCTGGCACTGACGCTCCAGCGCTCGTCCCCGAGACCGGCCGCCTGGGTGGATTCGGTAAAGGTGCCGTCACCGTTGTTGCGCCACAGTTGATTGGCGCCGAAGTTCAACACATAAATATCCGGGTATCCATCGTTGTTGATATCGCCGATGGCCACACCCATGCCATAGCCGCGCGCATCGATTCCGGCCTCCTCGGTGACATCGGTGAAGCGCAGCTGCCATTGACCCGACTCATCCTGAACGGAGTCATTACGAAACAGGCGATCTCCGGAGACACGCTCACCGACATCCGGGCCGATTGCACCGCCCTGGACCAGGTAGACGTCCAGCAGGCCGTTGCCGTTGTAATCGAACAGCGCCACACCGCCGCCCATGATCTCGGGGAAATAGTACTTCCCGGTGGCGCCATTGTCGTAGTGGAAATTCAGCCCACTGGACTCGGTTACATCGACAAACCAGTCCTCGGCACCGGCCGCGGCTAAGGAAAACATGATGAGCATGACCAGACCCGCCAGCCCACTGACGCGCACAAGCAACCGGGACGCTGCGGCTGGCCGAGGATGGCGCGTGCCCGCATGAACCGCGGGACGGCGACCGGCGCTGGCCGCAAGACTACACGTCATCCGCCCAGCTTTCGCCGCATTCCATGCAGCGCTTCCCGCAGGGCTTTCGGAACCTGCTCGCCATATTCGTCCAAGTGGCTATCGACCTCGGCAAGCTCTGCTCGCCAACCTTCGGCGTCGACCTCAAGCAGGGCTTCCAGGTCCGGGCGATCATCGAGACCATCCAGGCGCAGGGCGTCCGTTGTCGGCAAGTGACCCACCGGGGTGGCCGTGGCCTGGCCATTACCCTGGCAGCGATCGAGAATCCATTCCAGGACCCGCAGGTTTTCACCGAACCCGGGCCACATGAAACCGTTGTCTTCATCGCGCCGGAACCAGTTGACCTGGAATATTTTCGGCGGTTGGCTCAGACGCTTGCCAACGGCCAGCCAATGCCCCCAGTAATCGCCGAAGTGATAACCGCAAAACGGCTTCATGGCCATCGGGTCGCGGCGAACCACGCCCACCTGACCGGTCGCCGCCGCGGTGGTTTCCGAAGCCATGGCGGCACCCAGCAGGACCCCCTGCGTCCAGTCCTCGGCCTCCAGGACCAGCGGAATCAAGCTGGCCCGCCGCCCGCCAAAAACAATGGCATCAATGGGAACGCCGGCCGGATTCTCGGCCTGATCTGAATAGCTCGGGCAGCGAGTGATCGAGACGGTGAATCGGGAGTTGGGATGCGCCGCCGGCGCGTTGCGCGGATCGAAGTCCCGCCCCTGCCAGTCGCGGGCCGGCACCCGGTCATCCAGGCCTTCCCACCAGGGCTGATTGTCGTCGGTCACTGCCACGTTGGTAAAAATCGCGCCCTTGTCCAGCATGGCCAGGGCATTGGGATTGGTGCCGGCCCCGGTACCCGGCGCCACGCCGAAAAATCCGGCCTCGGGATTGACCGCGTAGAGGCGGCCATCGTCTCCGGGATGCAACCAGCAGATGTCGTCTCCCACGGTCCAGACCTTCCAGCCGGCTTCGCGATAGGCTTGCGGCGGAATCAGCATGGCCAGGTTGGTTTTGCCACAAGCCGACGGGAAGGCCGCGGCGATATAGCGGACTTCACCGGCCGGATTCTCGATACCGACGATCAGCATGTGCTCGGCCAGCCAGCCTTCGGTACGGGCCTGGTAGCTGGCGATGCGCAGGGCATGACATTTCTTGCCCAGAAGCGCATTGCCGCCATAGCCGGAGCCATAGCTCTGAATGCCCAACTCCTCGGGGAAGTGCATGATGTAGCGGCGCTCCGGATCGAGCTCACCAGTCGAATGCAACCCTCTGACAAACTGCCCATCGCGCTCGATGCGCTCCAGTGCGGCGCGCCCCATGCGCGTCATCAGACGCATATTGACAACCACGTAGGGGCTGTCGGTAATTTCGACGCCGCAGCGCGACAGGGGCGAATCAATCGGACCCATGCAATACGGTACGACGTAAAGTGTACGCCCAGCCATGCAACCCGAAAAAAGACCGTTCATCAAGGCATGTGCCTCGGCCGGCGCCATCCAGTTATTGTTGGGTCCGGCGTCCTCTTCGCGCTCGGTGCAGACAAAGGTCAGGTGCTCGACCCGGGCCACATCATTGGGGGCCGAGCGGTGCAGATAACATTCCGGGTGGGTGTCGGGATTGAGCGCGAAAAGGTCACTCGAAGCGAGCATTTGATCGATCAGGCGACGATTTTCGTTATCCGATCCGTCACACCAGTGGATTCGATCGGGGCGCGTGCGCTCAGCGACCGCTGCGACCCACTCATTAAGGGATTCAAGCTTGGAAGCCATGCAATCAGGTCCTGTCAGTACATGAAAAAGCCAGCCAGACCACGCCGGCGGATATTCAGGATCAAAGGTCTGGGAGCTTTCGCCGCGGTCATTATAACCTCATAACCGCCCCTCACGACCAACCGAACGGCCCACCAGGGCGCGTCATCTAACCTGAATCCGGCGGAGGTGATAAATTGTGAAGCCCGAACTTGAATTGCCTGGATACCTGATGATGGATGACCAGCATGAATATTTGCAGCGCGGGGCAACCTGCGTACGCGGCCTCTACCCTCGCGAGCTGGTCGATGCCCTGGCCTATCAACTCAGCCTGCAGGTCAAAGGGCGTGGCCAGGCGATGCTGGCCCCGCCGACCATTGGCAACAAGCCCTGCTACGAGGGATACGGCTATCAGTCACCCGCGCTATTGACTTTTCTCTGGGGTCTGACACCGCGCGTGGCATTGCTGGCCGGCGAGACGGTTCTGCCGACTTATGCCTATTTTCGGACCTATCAAAAGGGTGATATCTGTCGGGTTCATTGTGACCGTCCAGCCTGCGAGCACTCGGTCTCGCTGACCTTGGCCTACTCGGACGATATCCCGTGGGCGCTCGAAGTCGGAAGCAAGCCTGTACCGAAACACCAGCGTGGCACAAAGCGGGGGGATGATGACTTCGGCACAGACGAGTCGACCGCGTTCACCATGGCGCCCGGGGATGCCGTGTTCTACCATGGCGTGGAGTTCATGCACGGTCGAACTCAACCCAGCCCGAACCGCTGGTCCCTGCACCTGTTCATGCACTGGGTCAGCCGGGATGGCCCGTATGCAAGCCACGCATTCGACGGCCAACCGGTCCATGGTGCGGTCGATTTCCAGTTTCCCGCGGAACCTGACCGAGCCCCCGTTCTCTAATGATGCAACGATTCCCCCTCAGGAAAACTGTGTTCATGAAAGGTATAACCTTGTTTTTGATAGCGAGCGTGGCGGGCATCATCATGCTGCCACCGGCATTTGCCCAGGACTGGTTCGTCAGCCCGTCCCAACCGCATGGTCATGTCAGCGGCGCCATCAATCAACCGGCACGCAGCCTGTACCGGGTGGAAATCACCGAAATCAACGGTAAGCTGGTCGGAAGCGGTCGGTCCGAAGGGGTCTGGCTCAAACCCGGCGATTACACGATCCAGGCCCGCAGGGCCAAAGTACGCACTGACTTCACCAGTGCGGTCGGGCGATCGTCTTCACAGCGCCACAACCCCGCAAACAACACGGTCGAGCTGACCGTGGAAGAAGGCAAGACCTATTACCTGGCGCTCGATACCTCGCCACGGCGCCGGGCCGACTGGCAAGTGGTGATCTGGAAAACCGAATAACCGGGCGACTGAAAGACGAGATCGTTTGATAGCGATCTCGTCCTGATCTTGTCGAGAGGCGGAATTCAGTCCGAAGACGTTACCTCAGGCCGCCAGCCCGTGCCGATGGTTCGATCAAACAGGTCGAGTGCGGTGGAATAGAGCTTGACGTTGTTCTCGACTTTGAAAAAGCCGTGACCCTCGCCTGCAACGAATAGCTTTTCGTGGCGCACCCCCGCCTTCTCCAGGGCAGCGGTCATGATGTGAAATTGATCGAAGTGGGCCTGCCGGTCTTCGGCCCCGTGGGCGATGAACACCTCGGCCCGAATACGGTCGGCATGGCGGTTGGGCGAATACTCGTGCAACCGCGCCTGGTCTGACCCCAGGATGCGCTCCAGATAGGTCGGACCCCACGAAACCCGCTCGGCCACATTGCCGACCTTCTTGAGTTCCTCCAGATCGTAAATCCCGACAAACGCAAACACGCACTGGTACAAATCCGGCTCACGAATCGCGCTCATCATGGCCGAGTAGCCACCGTAGCTGGCGCCGGAAATACAGATACGATCCGGATTGGCGATCCCTTGTTCAACAGCCCAGCGCACCGCGTCGGTGACATCGTCCTGCATTGAACTACCCCATTGTCTGTAACCGGAACGCTCGAATTGATGGCCGCGACCACCCGAACCCCGGAAATTGACCTGCAGCACGGCATAACCGCGAGATGCCATGGCCTGTACCCACGGTTGCCACGACCAGGAATCCCGGATGCCGTGCGGGCCACCGTGCACTTCCACCACCAGCGGCAGGTCTTCTGCTGCTGATCCCGATGGCAAGGTCAGGAAACCTTCCAGCTCCAGCCCGTCACGAGCCTGGAATTGGATGGGCTGCATCCGGGCCATCTTTTCAACCGGCACCCACTCGCGCTGGGCGACCAATTCGTTCAGGCCCATGTTTTCCACATCGAGCAGCATGAACACACCTGGCTCCTGATCGCTGGACAGGCGGACAACCGCGTAGCGATGATCATCGGTATAACTCGTGAGCTGGATGCTGTAGTGGGGCAAGGCATTGATCAAGCTGCGCACCATGCGTGAGGTGGCATGATTCTCATCAATGAACTTGACCTCCGGTCGAGCGGAATCAAACACCGCGCCGAGCAGCGTTGTGCCATCCAGACCCCAAAGCGGCATCAGCGGCTCATGTCGATCATCGCTGAGCAATTTAGTGTGTTCACCGTTCTCGACATTGAACTGGAAAACGCCCATGGCATTCTGATCGCGCGAAGCGACGAAAAAGTGCTCTCCGCTTTCATCAAATCCCCAGAACCGGATGTCGCCTTCAAAGGGATTCTTGAAGGAGCGCCAGGCGCTGTCTTCATCCGGTCGCCAGGAGAACTGGCTTTCCATATCATCGGTCATGCCCTGGGCGAAAAGAATGCGACCGCGCTGATCGACACCGAGCGTGCCCGTGGACAGCGGCGAGCCGGCGGCCGTACTCAAGTGGTTTTCACGCAGGATGTTCAGCCGGGAAGCAAATGGCCGCGGGTTGTCATGGGCTCGCTCCAGAACAAGAACCTGCCTGGGGTTATCCGGCAGACGATGCAGAAAACTGATACTCCGGAATACCCTGGACCGACGTTCTGGGCCAAAAATGCGACGCCGATTGGAGCCATCCGCGTTGACCGCAAAGACCTGACCGGTTGGCGTTGGAGTGGCCAGGGATCCCCCCTGGCGATTGGTCGTGAACAACAGCCGATCATTGGTGGCCCAGAACAGGTTGGTGGCATGCTCTCGATCAGCCGGTGCGATCTGAGCCGAAGGATTGACCTTGGGGAAATCACTGATGTCCAGGATCACCACGCCCGTGCTATTACCCTGGGGAACGGTGACGGCAAGAAAGTCGCCACCCGGGGAGATCACCATGGATTCATATTCGGGCAACTTGAAGAAAGTCTCAAGCGCAAGCCCGTCATCAGCACTCGCGAGTGCCGACAAAAACAGGCAAAACAAAATCACTATCCGATTAGCCATGATCGCTTCTGCATTATGAAAAACGATCGCTAGAATATCAAAAAGGCATCTTGGTGCTGTCTCGCAGCCGATTTTTTTCGAATCGACGGCATCAAATCCGTCCATTTCCCGTTATGGTGTGTAAGACCAGTCAATTTGACAAGATTCAAGGGAGATCACCATGAGACGTATTCTTTTTCTGATTCTGATTCTGATCAGTGGCACAGCCCTGGCCGACCGGCCGGTACTCGGCGTGGCCGAATTCAAGAACGAAGCCACCGGCGCTGCCTGGTGGCGCAGCGGCGTCGGTCAGGAGCTGTCCGGTATGCTGGCCAATGAGCTGGCCGCCGTCGGCGCCTTCACCATCGTAGAGCGAACGAATCTGGAGGCGGTCATGCGTGAGCAGGATCTCGGCGCATCCGGACGAGTCAACCCGAGTACCGCCGCCGAAATTGGCCAATTGGTCGGCGCCGAGTACATCGTGCTGGGCACGGTCACCGAATACTCGGAACAGACCGGTCGCACGGGCGGCGGGGTCAATCTACGCGGCATCAATATCGGCGGCCGCAGCACCAATCTCGGCGTCGGTGGCTCGCGTACCCAGGCCTACATCGCCGTCGATCTTCGTGTCGTCAATGCCAACACCGGTGAACTGGCATTCGTGCGTAGCGTCGAGGGGCGCACATCGGATACCGGGGTCAACCTGCGCGCCAGTCGCGGCTGGGTTGGCGGCAGCCTCGCCCATGAAGAGAAAACCCCGGCCGGCGAAGCCATTCGAGCGGCCCTGATCGAAATCACCGATTACCTCGAATGCTCAATGGTGCTGAAAACCTCGTCCTGCCTGGCCGAATACCAGGACCGCGAAGACACCCGCCGCGAACGCACCCGCAGCCGAGTCCGCTTCTGATCCGTTGAAATCAAGCTGCAACGAAGACGCCGCCCAAGGGCGGCGTCTTCGTTTCCCGTTTCCCGTTTCCCGTTTCCCGTTTCCCGTTTCCCGTTTCCCGTTTCCCGTTTCCCGTTTCCCGTTTCCCGTTTCCCGTTTCCCGTTTCCCGTTTCCC
>JBGTEC010000074.1:0-7138 GCA_041747995.1 Wenzhouxiangella sp. | reverse complement strand
GTGACCTCAGCGCTGCCATTGGCCGCAATCTGGCCTATGGTGCAATCAGGGTGACCCGCCGGATCCTGATCGCAACCGGATGTGGCAAGCAAGCTGGTTTCCGGCGGCAAATCGATCGCCAGGGACACATTGTCAGCTTGAGCTTCAGCAAGATTGCTTACCAGCAGGTTGTAGGTCAACGGGTCGCCCGCGATGGCCGGGCTCGGAACGGCGCTGATCTGAAGGTCAAGACCAACAAGCCCCTGGCCCTGCAGGGCCACGGCCATATCTTCGGCATCCGAAGGAACTTCAACCTGGGCGCTTCGTTGCCCTGTCCGGGTCGGTTGGAACCGGACAGCAAAACTGCAGTCCTGCCCCGGTTCCAGCGCTGTACCCGAGCAACCGTCCGTTGCCGCAGCAATACTGAAATCAGCAGCTTCCCTGGCGCCGATCCCAAGGGTGCCAAGCTGTACCGGGGCGCCGCCGGTATTGGTCAGCTTGACCCATTCCGGATCCGATGCGAACCCGACCACGACCCCGCCAAAATCAATTTGTCCGGGGTCAGGCTTCAGGACCGTGACGCCCTCGCCAGTCAAGGGCAACTGCAGCGGGCCATTGGCGCCGTCGTGCGACAAGGCCAGAACCGCCTCGAAGCCGGTCGCGCCATTCGGCGTGAAGCTGACTGTAAACTCATGGCTCTCCCCCGGCTCCAGCGTTCGCGGCAAAATCAGATCTGCGGCAAACACATCGTCCCCGCTCATGACGGCATCGCTGACTTCCATCACCGCCTCGCCGGTATTGCGCAGCGTCACGGTTCGGACGGCCGTGGAACCAACCAGTGTTTCCGGGAAAATCACTACCGGTGGATCGGCATCGAGCTGGCCCTCGCCCGGTACGGGAAAGGCTTCACCCGTACCCTCATAGACCTCGACAAATCCCCAGCTGGCCGGAAACGCATCGGCACCACCCGTAGTCGATATGATCCCGACCGCCAGCCCATTGATCGCATCATTGAGCCATTCGGACGGCATCTGGACGGCTTCACCAACTAGCGTGCGCGGACCGCGAATGCCGTCGCTGACGATCACATAGCTGGCCTCAACAGTGGATATGGTCGGATTGACAACCAGGTAAAGATCAACGAAATCCGCCCCCAGAATGGCCGCGCCCGCCTGCTGTCGAGCGAATTCACCCTGGATTTCACGGGCGAACTCAATGCCGCCATCGCCCCCATTGGCATTGGTGACCAGCTTGATGTAGTTGTCCTGGTCACCTCTGCCAATCACCAGGCCCATGGATTGATTGCCCTGCGGGGTCGCGTTGGCGAACGGCGCCATGATTCGGGTGCGGGCGGTAAAGACATCGCTGGCGCCATCGACATCGACGCCGAAATGGAAGGCATTCTCCTGCGTATTGAACCTGGCGTCTCCGGGAGTGACCTCTTCGACGGTAAAGATTCCGGCCGCGCCACCGGGAATCAGGCGGTCAGGGTTGAACTGGTTGAACACGCTGACCTGATTGTCCAGATTGACCATCAGGCCGGTGAAGCCTGGCGCGTTATATGCGGCCATGCCGCCCAGCATGCCAATGACTTCACCGCTCCAAGCCAGCCTGTGCGGCAGGGACGTACCACGACCGTTGTCGGCATCGAAATCAAAGCGGTCATTCTCGTTCGAAATGCCATCGCCGTCGATATCGGGGTCGTTCAGGTCGGAGACGAAATCCTGATCGAAATCGGGCGGAACCTGCGCCGGATTGCAGGGGTCGAGGCCGTTGTCGATCAGGTCACCGAAGGTATAGCCATTCGAACTGACGCCGTCCGGATCAAGCGCGGCCGGATCACATTCAGAAAAGTCCTGGGGCTCGAACACGGTGATGTTGCCGGTAAAGAACTGCCCGATCCAGATGGTGCCGGGAAAGGGTCCGGCATCGCCCTGCGCGGTAACCCCCAATGGCCCGCTCAGGCTCGTGAACAGATCGTTTTGCTCGGTGACCTGGTCTCCGCTGTCATTGAGGCTGAGCCTGAGCACCTTGCCATCCCAGGCCGTCGCGATGATGTTGCCGGTCATCTGACCGTCAAAATTACTCGCCGTGTATTCGGCCAGCCCGTTGGTGGAGGCATCGTGCAGCGCAATGGCTCCGTCCTCGACCCCCGGAATCAGGAACTGACACTCAATCGGATTTTCGAAGCCTTCGGGAATGGGGGAGAGCCCGTCGAAGGTATTGGCACGGTTGGCTCGCGTCGGATTGGGGTGGCCGCCGTAATAACCCGGCCCGGTGATCAAATGGAAATTGTCGTTATGGGTTGCGCTGCCTGACTCATTGGACTGGTTGGTGCAGGCGCCATCCGGACCCTCACCGACGGGGAGCCCGCCCCACCCGGTATTGGAATCGTTGTCGAAGGTATAAAGCCCGCCTGAGGCCGTCAACAGCACGTCGTAGGCATTCCGGTAGCCGGGCGAATGGATTTGAACAGGTCCGCCTTCGACAAGCATGGCCTGGTTGTTGCCTCTCTGGCCGCCAAATACATCGCCTTTCAAGGTGGGGATGTCATAGGTCTGGTCACCAATCGCGTTGAGGTCGATGGACAGGATTGCCGCAGACAACGCGTATTCCGGCAGAAAGCCAAAGGCGAAGGATGGCGCGCCCATGTTGGTATGCCCGCCCTGGGCCAGGTACAGGATGCCGTTTGCCGCATCCAGCGCCATGCCATTGGGCAGGTGATCGTGCTCCGAGCGAGGCAGGCTGCGCACAAGATCCTGCTTGATCCATTCGGCGCCCGTCCAGGTCAGCCGCGAGAGAATGCCCGAATTGGTATCGGCCTGGGGATCGTCAATACGGGGATCGCTGCTGGTGACATAAAGAACCGGATTGTCCGCCGTGCCGGCCGTGATCATCCCGGTAATACTGCGCTGGTCAGATTCAAATGGCGTGCCGTCGTCATTGTGATTGGGTATCGTCTGAATCAGGTCGATCGCTTCGGTCGCGACATGCGAGTAACTGCCGGTATCATCATTGCGCTCGATCGTGAGCGCATGGATCAAGCCCCTCAGTTCGCTCACGTATAGACGCCCATCGGGCCCGAACTCCATCTGGGTCGGGTTTTCCAGCGTGGTGAGGATCTGGGATGAGAAGGCAATGGGCGGCAGCGGGTCTTCATCGATACCTTCACCGGTCAGGTTGATGCTGAGTGGGCTGTTGCTGCCTGAGTGAATGATGTCCAGACTGCCACTCACCGCCCCGGCACCGACCGGCCCGAAGGTCACATCGGCTTCAAACTCGTCGCCGGGCTCCAGCGTGATGCCGGACACCAGGCTGGTGCTGAATGCCATGTCTGACACCGCCACCTCGTCAATGGTAATCACCGGATCGCCCTGCCCGCCCTGATTGCGCAGCGTGACCGTCATCGTTTTTTCCGAACCCGCATCGACCGCGCCAAAATCCAGGCTGGTCGGCAGCGCCGAAAGCACCCCAGGCTGGGCGCCCTGCTGGACGATCTCGATGCCGTTGATCAGCGGATTTTCAACCACGTGCAGGAACTCGATGTCGATCATGCCGTCGGCAATGGTCTGGTAAGTGCGAACAGTTCCGACCTGATGACCGGCCTCGGCGGCAAGATCAATGCCGCTGAAGACAAGCGTCCCGTCGATTTCGATGTCGAAAATACGCTCACCGGGTTCGGCGGTTCCCTCGAATCCGTTCATCAGGTAAAGACGGACCAACACCGGGGTCCCTTCAGCCACCGGGAAACGCCACAGCATCTCCTCGCCGCCAAACGGGTCCCAGCGTTCGGATTCAAAGATGGCGGTCGGCGTCGAGGGCGGTACTGCCGACTCGACGGACTGGACGTCGAATACGTTGGTGAAGTCACCACCGGCGACCAGATGGATCGATGGGTTCGCGACAGTATCGGCGGCCCAGTCCGGTCCATCATCCAGGGCCGCAACCAGCTCACCGCCGGTGTTGACGCGGTACAAAATCATTTGTTCGTCGCCGCCTTCGGCTTCCAGGGCGATCGATGTGACCTGCTCATTCGAATCGGTGATTTCCAGCACGCCACTAGCGCCATCGAGCCCACCGGCGTAATTCACCACGATCTCGCGGTCGGCCCCCGGCGCCAGGCTGACCGGGCCGGGAATCGGCTCGGCCAGGCTGAACGCCGCACTTCCGGTGATCCGGATATCGGTGATGACGACGGCCTGATTGCCGCCGACATGACTGATCAACACGCTGCCCGAAGCGCTGTCAAACACAAGCGAGTCCGGGGCGCTGATCGTGCCGGCGGTGATCGGCGTGCCGGTCGGGCTGGTTTCGCCGGTCAGAAACAGAGCTTCGGTATCGAGCACGACGCCGCCCGGCCCGCCGCGGAATGGCGAACCGGCCGCGACATAGAAGCCGTCATTGGAAACGATCGCCTGGGCGGCATGACGGGGGGTCAACATATCGGCCAGATCGCGCCACTGGCCGGTCCCCGGACTGAAAGCCTGGGTTTCGGCATGCGCCATCTCCTGTGACCCGCTCTCGCCGCCGGCAATGATGATCTCATTGCCGACCCGGTCGGTGGCCGCCGCCGCCCGCGGCGGATCCAGGTTGGCTTCGGGCGGCAGGGTTTGCCAGCTATCGGCGGCTATGTCGTAAACATCGACCTCGGCAATGGTCGGCTCGAAGAAACTGACCTCGCCGGTCCGGCGACCACCCATCACATAAATGCTGCCTTCGTACAGGGTGGCGAAGAAGTGGTCTCTCGGATGCGGGATTTCGGCCAGCGGGGTGAAACTGCCGGTGGCCGGGTCGTAGCGGTCGACCATGGCGGTGACCGGCCCGATGTGGCCGTTGGTGTTGCCGCTGATCCAGTAGATCAGGCCCTCGTGCACGACCGTGCCGCCGCTGCCGCGCAAACGGTCAGCCGGAATCACTGGCCCGATGATCCAGTTGTCAGCCAGCGGATCGTAGATATAGATATGCTCGACCGGATCTTCATCTGGAAAACCACCGGTCATGGCGCCAATGGCATAGATCATTCCGTCCAGTTCAACGGCCTGGAAGTGATGCAGCTGAATCGGTGAAGCGGCGCCAGCGGACCAGCTCCCGGCCTCGCCGTCCAAGGGGTTGTAGATCCGGACCGCATCAGACTCCCGCCCACCCAGCACATAGAATGCTTCGCCGGCCTGGGCCGAGGCGCCTTCGTGGCGGACCTCACCGAACTCGGTATTGACGCTCAACCACTCGCCTGACCCAGGACCCTCAGCGGTCCCGGGCGTCAAAACCGACAAGGCAAGAACAAAAAGGACGAATGAAACGACTGGGACGAATGTGACGAATGGCCGAGGCGCCGATTCCTGATTCAGGGTTGTACTTCTCATCTATAACTGCTCCAAAGATTACGACTGGAGCGGCCACTGCGTGGTGCGGTTCATTCGCCAAACGCCGAACGAAATCTTCTATACACAGGCCCGGGCCACCTCGGTCCCGGGCTTATTCTTGTCGTTTCGATACTGCCAACGCTAATGCAAATCCCACATCAACAGTGAACGCCATCACAGTCAATGTATGCCAGCGTACTTTATATCACGCCATACGAGGCTGTAAAGGGGACGTCGCGTTTATGACTTGGGGGATGGGAGACGGGAAAGGGAAAACGGAAACGGGGAAAGGTGAAAGGGAAAGTCTCTAGTGCTTCCAGTAGGCGGGGGTGAGGAGGACGAGGATGGTGAAGATCTCCAGGCGTCCCAGCAGCATGGCGAAGCTCATCAGCCATTTGGTCGAGTTGGCCAGCGGACCCCAGTTGGCACCGGCGTCGCCAAGGGCCGGGCCGAGGTTGTTCATGGCCGAAAATACGACAGAAACCGCGGTGACCAGATCTTCCTCAATCCCCGCCACGATCAGGGTCAGCACCACGACGCAGACGATATACAGCGAGACGTAGCCCCAAACCGAGTTGGCAACCTCCTGGTTCAACGTGCGTCCGCCCAGCTTGAGCGGAAAGACAGCCCGCGGATGAACCAGCCGCTGCAACTCTCTAAAACCCTGCTTGGTCAGCAGGTAGACCCGAATCACCTTGAAGCCGCCCGTGGTGGCGCCTGCGCAACCACCCAGCGCACTGACCAGCAACAACAGCAGCGGCAGGGTTCCGGGCCAGAGATAGACTTCGGCCGTGGCAAAACCGGTGGTTGTTGTATAGGAAACGGCATGAAAAGTGGCGTAGCGCAGGGAGTCCCAGACGTTGTCGTAAACCTGCTGACGCCACAGCAGGATGGCAGCGAGCGCCGAGACAACCAATAACAGGATGACGAATAGATTCAGTTCCGGATCGCGCAGGTAAACCTGGGCCGTTGCCCGGCGCAGAGCCAGGAAATGCAGAGCAAAATTGATGCTGGCAACGAAAACGAAGAAGATCACCAGCCACTCGATCAGGGCGCTGTCGAAATGACCGATCGAGGCGTCATGGGTGGAAAACCCGGCCGTGGCGATGGTGGAAAAACTGTGGGTGACCGCATCAAACAGGCTCATGCCGGCCGCCCAGTACGCGGCTGCACACACCAGGGTCAGGCCGATATAAATCAGCCACAACGCTTTGGCGGTTTCGGCGATGCGTGGTGTCAGGCGGCTTTCCTTGACCGGCCCGGTGGCCTCGGCCTTGTAGACCTGCATCCCACCGACCCGCAGCATGGGCAGGATCGCCACCGCCAGAACGATGATTCCCAACCCACCCATCCATTGCAATTGCTGGCGGTACCAGAGAATCGATATCGGCATGTCGGCCAGACCGGAAAACACGGTGGCGCCTGTGGTGGTAATGCCCGAAGTCGATTCGAACACCGCATCGGCAAAGCTTGCATTCAGGCCCAGCACGAAAGGCAGAGCTCCGGCCAGGCAGACCGCAGCCCAGCAGGCGACGACCACAAGGAAGCCATCGCTGATACGCAGATCGCGGGTGGCATTGCGGACCGGCAAGAACATCAGCAGGCCGATGACGACCACCACGACCAGGCTGACCACGAACGCCATGGCCGCACCGTCGTTATTGACCACGGCGAAGATCAGGGGCGGGACAAACCCAAGACTTTGGAAGACCAGCAGCACGCCGACAATCCGCTGGACCGGCGCATAGGCTGAGGCTCGCATCAGATAAACACCGCCTCAACCGAGAACAGGCGCT
>JBGTEC010000073.1:0-34276 GCA_041747995.1 Wenzhouxiangella sp. | reverse complement strand
TGTGCAATAATTAGCCGTTTGTATTGGGGCGAAAAGGCCCCATATCGTCAGAACGCTAAAAACCGAGGATTGAACCATGGATTTTCTGATAGCCAGTGCGATGGCCCAGGATGGCGCAGCCGATGCGCCCGGAATGCTGGGTACCTTTATTCCGCTGATCCTGATTATTGTGATCTTCTGGTTTTTGCTGATTCGTCCGCAGATGAAGCGAAACAAGGAGCACCGCCAGCTGGTCTCAAGCCTTGCGGTTGGTGATGAAGTTGTGACATCCGGTGGTCTGCTCGGTCGCGTGACCCAGGTTGGCGACAGCTTCATTTCGGTCAAACTGACCGACAGCGTTGAAGTCAAGTTGCAGAAACATTCAGTTGCCCAGGTGGTGCCCAAAGGCACGATCGACGCAGCCAATTGATTGATCCATTATTTAACCAAGAAATGACCTCATGAATCGATTCCCGGCCTGGAAATATGCCCTTCTGATCATTGTCCTGGGTATTGGGCTCGTCTATGCACTGCCCAATTTGTTCGGTGAAGACCCTGCTGTGCAGGTGTCGTCCATTCGCGGCTTTCAACTTGATCAAGGCATGCAGGCCCGCGTCGAGGGCATCCTGCAGTCCGAGGGGATCGAGTATGGCCTGATCGAGCAGGAGCCCACCCGGCTGATGGTGAGGCTGGACAATATGGACCGCCAGGCCCGGGCGCGTGACGCGCTGGGCGATGCGCTGGGAAATGAGTATGTTGTTGCCCAGCAAATGGCGCCTGTCACACCGGCCTGGTTGCGGGCTCTGAATGCCGAGCCGATGGTGCTGGGTCTCGATTTGCAGGGTGGGGTGCACTTCCTGATGCAGGTGGACATGGATACCGCCCGCACCCAGCAACTTGAGCGCTTTGTCAGTGACATCAGGACGGTTCTTCGTGGTCAGAACATTCGCTACCGGTCAGTCCGTCTGGATCGTAACCAGATCATTACCGAGCTGCGCACCCCTGAAGACCGGGACGCTGCCGTGCGAATCCTCGAGCGCGAACTCGATGAGCTGATCCTGGAGTCCCGCGACGGTTCCGAGACCTTCAACATCCGGGCCCAGATCGACGAGGCGGTTCTGACCGACCTGCAGCAGACCGCCTTGCGCCAGAACATCACCACCTTGCGCAATCGGGTCAACGAACTTGGCGTGTCCGAGCCCATCATCCAGCAACAGGGCGCCGACCGCATTGTGGTTCAGTTGCCGGGGGTGCAGGATCCGGGCGAGGCCAAGCGTGTCCTTGGTTCAACGGCGACGGTCGAGTACCGCGGTGTCGACGAGCAGAATGATCCCTTCGAGGCCCATCGAACCGGTCGCATTCCGCCACAATCCCGCCTCTACTTCGAGCGCAATGGCAACCCGATTCTGCTGTCGCGTACGGTGATCGCCTCCGGCGACAACCTGGTCCACGCCGCAGCCGGTTTCGATCAGAATACCGGTCAGCCCAATGTGGTGGTCAGCCTGGATGGCGTCGGCGCCCGCCGGATGCTGGAACACACCAGCCAGAACGTCGGCAATCGAATGGCCGTGGTGTTTATCGAACATCGGCCCGACACCCGCGTGGTTGACGGTGAAGAAGTCTACGGCACCCGCCGAGTTGAAGAAGTCATTTCGGCGGCGGTAACGCGTGAACCCTTTGGTGGCCGCTTCCAGACCACCGGTCTGGGCTCTGCGACCGAGGCATCGCAGCTCGCCATGTTGCTGCGTGCAGGCGCTCTTGCCGCACCGATGCAGATCATTGAGGAGCGCACCGTCGGGCCAAGCCTGGGACAGGACAACATCGACCAGGGCTTCCGCTCGGTCATGATCGGCTTTGCCCTGGTACTGGTTGTCATGGCGCTCTACTACAAGGTGTTCGGCCTGGTGGCCAATATTGCCCTGACCGCCAACCTGGTGCTGATCGTGGCCCTGCTGTCCATGCTCGGTGCCACCCTGACCCTGCCGGGAATTGCCGGAATCGTACTGACTGTCGGTATGGCGGTGGATGCCAACGTCCTGATCTATGAACGAATACGAGAGGAACTCCGGAACGGTATCTCGCCGCAGTCGGCGATCCGTTCAGGTTATGAAAAGGCCTTCTCGACCATTGCCGATGCCAACGTCACAACGTTGATTGCCGCGATCGTGCTGTTCATGTTCGGTACCGGCCCGATCAAGGGCTTCGCCGTCACCCTGAGCCTGGGTATCGTGACGTCCATGTTCACCGCGATCATCGGCACGCGCGGCATTGTCAACCTGATCTATGGTCGCCGCAAGCGCGTCCAGTCGCTGGCGATCTAGAGGATTACTTATGGATATCATCAAAGCTAACACCTCGATCGACTTCATGGCCGGGCGCAAGATTGCCCTGGTCGTTTCGGCCATCATCCTGGCTGTTGGTGTCGCGTCACTGTTTTCCCGCGGGATCAATCTCGGCCTCGATTTCACGGGCGGCACGCTGATTGAAGTGGCCTACCCGGAAGCGCCGGATCTGGGTGATGTGCGCCAGGCCCTGACCGATGCCGGCTACGACGATTTCGTCGTTCAGACCTTCGGTGCGGCGCGAGACATCGTCGTGCGCATGCCGGCCGACCAGGCCGATGAAACCGGTGCCGCACTCTCCGAGGCCGTACTCGATGCGCTTCGTGATCATGAGCCCGCCATTGATCTGAGACGGGTGGAGTTCGTGGGGCCGCAGGTTGGGCAGGAACTGGCCGAGCAGGGCGGACTGGCCTTGCTGTATGCGCTGTTCGGAATCCTGCTCTACGTTTCCTTCCGGTTTCAGTGGCGTTTTGCCGTCGGCGCCGTCGCGGCCCTGGTTCATGACATTCTGCTGGTGGTCGGCATTCTGTCGATTTTCCAGGTCAACTTCGACCTGACGGTGGTGGCAGCATTGCTGGCGGTCATCGGCTACTCGCTGAACGACACCATTGTCCTTTATGACCGTCTGCGCGAAAATTTCCGCATCAAACGCAAGGGCACACCAACCGAGCTTTGCAACCTGTCGATCAACCAGATGCTCGGTAGGACTTTGATGACCTCCTTGACCACCCTGATGGTGTTGCTGGCGCTATTCTATTTTGGCGGCGAAATCATTCATGCCTTCGCGTTCACGCTGATCGCCGGCGTCGTGGTCGGGACTTATTCATCGATCTATATCGCCGGTAACGCTGTCATCGTCCTGGGCATTTCCAAGCAGGATCTGATGCCGGTTCAGAAGGAAGGCGAGGACCAGCCGGAAGTCGAAATTCTGCCTGAGCGCTTCCGCAACCGGGAAGCCTGATGCCGCGCTCGATTTTGCGCGCCTCCGTAGCATTCATCGCACTGAGCTTCAGTGCGATGACTTTTGCCGAGCAGTTCCTGGTCGAAGCCGAACTGTGGATCGACGGCGAGCAACGGGGCACGCCCACCTTGATCATCGACGCCGGCGAGTCGGCCAGCATGGAAGTCGATGATGGCACGGCGGCCTGGCGGCTGGAAGTCGAAGTCGAGCGGCCGGCCGGCATCGACATGGCGCCGGCGGGCTCACTGTGGCTGCATATTGGCGTGCACCAGCAAAGCGAGGGTGAATGGCAGCATCTGGCCGATTCTATTCTTGGAGTTCCCGAGGGTGAAACCGCGACCCTGTCAGTGGTCGACGGTGACGCACCCGCAACGCCTGAACTGGCGGCAGTCTACCTCCGCGTCAAGACTTCACGCATGCGCCGGGCAGAATAGTCGCAGCGCACGGTTAGCTTGCGAGGTCTCTCCGCCAGCTAACCTGGGAGGGTAGGGGTCAGGTGGCAAAGCTGGCTTTGACGGCCTTCCAACGCTCTTCGACGCTCCGGCGATCTTCTTCTTCGGATAATCCTTCCTTGGCTCCTCGGGTGATCATTTCACCGTGCCGAAAGAGCGTGGCACGGTCCTCCGCACGACGCACGAATCCCGCGATCACAGCGATTGCGTCCAGCAGGCGGATGCTTACCGCGGCACTGGAGCGCCCGTGTTGCCGGATCGGGTTGAACGCCGCGTCCACGAGTTCCCTGAAGGTGTTGGCAGGTGAAATCAGCCGAAGCTGATCATTGCAATCACGGCGATAAGGCGACGGCATGTCCCGTGGCGCAAGACAACAGAGTGCGGATCTCAGTTGGTCCACACACGCGATCGCTGTGAATGGGTCGTTGATTCCGGGGGAAAGGGCTCGGACTGCCATCTCCACAAGCTGATTGACCCCGAACTCGATGTCCTGGTCAGCGGTCCGTTGAACGCCCATGACAAACAGGGGTTGAATTTTCTTTGCGAGCTCATCGTTCACCCGGGTTCCAGGCCGAATAAACACCAGCGGATAACCGGAGACTACATAACTGCCAGGCTTCTGCGTCAGCCGGATGATCAGGTCTTTTTCCGTTGCCAGTTCGAGCAGGGCATCCCCGTCGACGTTCTGAAGATAACCATCCCCATCCGAGCCGACCGGCTGGGCTTCGCTGTCGAACGCCTCAATAAACCCGACATCGGGTGGGTCCGTTGTGGCGCGTCGGCCTTGCTTCCCCATATTGTCCGGGAAAAGCTGGTCGACCTTTTTGATCAGTTCCCGGCCGATTCGTCCGGCAATTTCGTTAGCCTGAATGGAAACGGAAACATGATGAATGAAGTAGATAAAGACCCCGACGCTGGTCACAGCGAGTGCCACCCCGATATAAACCGACAGGTTGGGGACAAACGCGTATTCGTCTTCGTGACGGACAGAGCGGAGGACGAGCAGGCAGTACAGGAAAGTGGCGATGAACGTGCCGAGGACGACCTGTGTACTGGTATCGCGCATGAAATTGCGCAGCAAGCGGGGCCCCAATTGAGAAGAGGCCAGAGAAAGGGCAACCAGCGTCATCGAAAATACCACACCAGCAATGGTAATCATTGATCCGGCGATGGTCCCCAGCACCGCGCTTGCTGCTTCCGCTTCACCGGTGATTTCCCAACCCAGGTTGCTTTCTATCCACTCCGTCGCCGGCTCGTCGACAGCGTTGCTCACGAAGACCAACGCCACTGCCAGACTGGCCATGATCGCCGGTACAAACCAGAAACTGGAACGCAGGCGATTCCAGTACTTGAACAACTGTATTTTCACGCCGCAGATACCTTATTCACAAGCCCGCCGTCCAACCCGCCATGGTTTTGGACATGCGTCTGCTTCGAGCGTTCTTTATTCCGACTCCCGGCCCTCAGGCCAACCCCGCCTGGTCATCCTCTGGGAGAGCTTTTTTCACTGGCCAAAATCATACGGAAACGGAAGACGGAAACCGGAAACCGGAAACCGGATTTCCGACCACCGACCTTGTATCTCAGACCTCAGTCATCACCGAATAAATCCATCGCCCCTTCTTGATCGTGCCAACACAGGCATTCGGCCGGAAGTGATAAAGCCAGTGGTTGATGTCGGGTGCGTCGATGATGGCGATGTCGGCCTGGTAGCCGGGAAGCAGGCTGCCGTGGGTCTTTTCCAGGCCGATGGCGCGGGCGGCGTGGCTGGTGGCGGCCTTGATAACTTCGGCCGGACTCATGTGCTGATTGAGACAGGCCAGCAGCATGGCCAGCGGCAGGTGGTAGCTGGGGGCCGAGCCCGGATTGAAGTCGGTGGCGACGGCGACCCGGCAACCCGCTTCGATCCACTTTCTGGCTGGCAGGTAGGGTTCGCGCAGGTAGAGCGATGCGATCGGCAGGCTGACGGCGACCGTGCCGCTGGCTGCCATCGCCGCCATGTCATCCGGGCTGGCATATTCCAGGTGCTCGGCCGAAGCCGCGCCCAGTTCGGCTGCCAACCCGGCGCCGCCGCCTGATGACAACTGGTCGGCATGGATCTTCAGGCCCAGGCCATGCGCGTGAGCTGTTTCCAGAATGCGTCGCCCTTCGTCGAGGCTGAAGGCATTCTCCTCGATAAATACATCGCAGAAGCGTGCAAGATTCTCTGCGGCCACGCGTGGAATCAGTTCCTCACACAGCAGGTCCAGATAAGCATCGCGCCGGTCAGCATATTCCGGCGGCACCAGGTGGGCGCCGAGGCAGGTGGGCACGATCTCGACTGGCTGAGACCGATTGAGGTTACGGTAAACGGTCAACTGCTTGATTTCGTCGTCCAGGCTCAGACCATACCCGGATTTGGCCTCGACCGTGGTCACGCCCAGCGCGGCCATTTCCTCCAGTGCCTGGTAGCCCTTTTGTTCAAGTTCGGCCTCGCTGGCCGCCCGGGTTTTTTTTACTGTGCTGGTAATGCCGCCACCGGCAGCCTGGATCTCCTGGTAGCTTCTGCCTTCCAGGCGCGCGGCAAACTCATCACCGCGCCAGCCACCGAAGCAAAGGTGGGTGTGACAGTCGATCAGGCCGGGCACCACACAGCGGCCGCCGGCGTCGATGCGCTCTTCGCCAGCGAATCGGGGGGGAAGATCGGCAGCCTGTCCGGTCCAGACGATGGCATCGTCGCGCCAGACCAGGGCAGCGTCGTTCAGGCTGGCGATATCGGCCTGATTGCTATCGGCCGGTACGGTGCACAACTGGGCGATATTGTGGAGAATCGGCATGATCAGAATCGCTCCTGTCTTACCACTTCGACATCGCTGACGGTGACGATGCCGATCTGGCGTTCCACCACTTCGAACACGGCCTCCAGAACGCTGTCGGCGCGCTCGGGCGTGACCAGGCATAGCACGGTGACCATGCTCGATGCGATGCCGACCTCGCCTTCACGCGACCAAGACCCGCTGCGGCCGCGCCCGCCCATGACCGGCAGGATCGAGTAGCCCTTGACGCCGGCGCGCTCCAGAGCACGGCGCAAGGTGCGCAGGGCGGGCGTTTCGATGATGATTTCAATGCGTTTGGCGTGATGAGTCTGCATCAATCAGTCTCCAGTCAGCCAGCGGGCCACCAGCAGGTAGAAGCTGATGCCGAAGGCCAGGTTGAACGGAAAGGTGATACCCAGGGCCAGGGTCAGGTAAATGGCCGGATTGGCCTCAGGCAGGGCCACGCGCATGGCGGCCGGCACCGCGATATAGGAAGCCGACGCGGCCAGTGTGCCGAGTATGGCGAGGCCGCCGGTCGACAGGCCCAAGGCCCAGCCGCTGAGAATGCCGATCATGCCGCCGATCAGTGGCATCAGCAGGCCGAACAGTATCAGGCCGGGCTTGAGCAAGTGGGCGCTATTGCGCAAGCCGCGGCCGGCGATCAGTCCCATGTCCAGAAGGAACAGGCAAAGCAAGCCCTTGAATGGCAGGACCAACAGTCCCTCGACCTCGCTCATGCCGGTCGGGCCGGTAATCCAGCCGATCGCGAAGGCGCCCATCAGAAGTACGATCGAACCATTGAGGCTGATTTCACGCCAGGGCAAGCCTTCGCGGCCGGCACTCGAGCGACCCGCCAGCCATAGGGCAGTCACGATCGCCGGAACCTCCATGACCGCGGCCACCGCGACCAGCCAGCCCTCGAAGTGGATGCCCTGCGACTGCAGCAAGGTAGATGCGGCAACGAAGGTGACGATGGAAATTGAACCGTAGTGGCCGGCTACCGCGGCCGCATCGACCCGCTCCAGCCGGGTCAAGATGCGAAGCAGAGCATAGGCCAGCAACGGTAGCGCGGCCGAGAGCACGAAGCCCACCAGCAGCGCCATGACGATGAGGGCATCCAGGCCGGTGGCGGCAACTTCGACACCGCCCTTGAAGCCGATCGCGAACAACAGGTAGATCGACAGACCCTTGGCGACCGCTTCGGGAATACTCAGGTCGGAGCGGACCAGGGCAGCAGCCAAACCGAGGACAAACGACAGAACGATCGGTGACAGTAAATTCTGGCTGGCCAGACCAAGCATGTCATTCATGCGCTGGCGACTTCCCGCACCCAGCCACCGGCGCGTAGCAGCCGGGTGCAGGTGTCGATGTCGGCGCCGACTTCATAGTCCTCGCTGGCGTGGAGAACCTGTTCACGGATCAATTGATGGGCGCGATGAACGCCCCGGCCCGGCTTGAGTGGGGCGCGGAAATCAAGGGCCTGGGCGGCGGTGAGCATTTCCACTGCCAGAACGCCTTCCACGTTGTGCAGAATGCTGAGAAGTTTTAGCGCACTGATCGAGCCCATGGACACGTGGTCTTCCTGGCCCAGACTGGACGGAATTGAATCGACGCTGGCCGGGTGGCTCAGGACCTTGTTCTCGCTGACAAGCGCTGCTGCGGTGTACTGCGGGATCATGAAGCCTGAGTTGATGCCAGTGTCCTTCATCAGCAGCTTGGGCAGGCCGTCGTGCCCTTCGAGCAAGAGGTAAGTGCGACGCTCGGAAATGCTGGCGATCTCGGACAGGGCAATGGCGGCGTAATCCAGGGTCAGGGCCAGCGGTTGACCGTGAAAGTTGCCGCCGGAAATGATGTCGCCGTCGAGAAAGACCAGTGGATTGTCGGTGACCGAGTTCAGCTCACATTCGTGCACCTGGATGATGTGCTCGAAAGCGTCACGACTGGCGCCATGGACCTGCGGAATACAACGCAGGCAGTACGGATCCTGCACCTTGCCACAGTGGCGATGCGATTCAAGGATCTCGGAGTCGGCCAGCAATTTTCGAATATGCCCGGCCACCTTGACCTGGCCAGGGTGCGGACGCACCGCATGGACACGCGCATCGAACGGTCGGGCCGATCCCTGCAGGGCCTCCAGGCTCATGGCGCCGAGAATGTCGGCCGCATCCAGCAGGTGCAGGGCGCGGTGCAGGATGAAAGCACCGTAGGCCAGCATCAATTGCGTTCCATTGATCAGCGCCAGTCCATCCTTGGCGGCCAGTTCGATCGGCTTCAGATCGTGCCGCGCCAACGTCTCTGCGGCCGGTTCCGGACCACTGAAATCCGGCTTCCAGCAGCGACCGTGGCCGATCAGCGGCAGGCTCATGTGGGCCAGCGGCGCCAGATCCCCGGACGCACCCAGGCTGCCGCGGCTCGGAATGTAGGGCACAACGCCCAGCTCATCAAGCTTCAAAAGCTGCTGAAAGACCGGAATCGAAATGCCGGATTGCCCCAGCCCCAGCGCGTGAATCTTGAGCTTGAGCATCAGCCGGCTGATTTCGACCGGGACCGGCTCGCCGGTCCCGCAGGCATGGCTGAGCAACAGGTTGCGCTGCAGTTTCGCCAGTTGGTCTGCACTGACGCGCTTGCTGGCCAGCGCGCCAAAACCCGTGTTGACCCCGTAAATGGCTTCGTCACGCTCAAGGGCCCGATCGACTATCAGACGCGAGCGCTCGACAGCGCCACTGTCGGACCTGAGTTCGTTCAAACGTTCAGCCAGACCGGAGTACAGTGACGCAATGCGGATTGAAGTTGTCATTGGAATGGCCCTGAAGGGTCACGATAACAGCCCGGATGGTAGCAGAGGGCTCAATGCGGATTCAGCATCATTGAGGCGGGTTATCACAAAAGAGATTGAACCACAGAGTCTCCAACCCCGTAACCGGGCCCGCTGTCGCGTAACGAACAAGGCGTGCGGGAGTGTCGCAAAAAACACCAAAAGACTGAACCACAGAGGACACATAGAAAAGGAACGAGAAAACAGATTTCTCACTCTGTGAACTCTGTGTCCTCTGTGGTTAAGGCTTTTTAATCTAGCAAAAACAGGAGCTGAAAACCCTGCCGTCAGGCGGGTTCTTCGGACTTCAGCATCGGGACGTCGACACCGCGTTCCTTCGCGGTAGCGATCGCCTCGTCGTAGCCGGCGTCGACGTGGCGGAAGACGCCCATGCCGGGGTCGGCGGTCAGCACTCTTTGCAGGCGCTCGTAGCCGGACTTCGTGCCGTCGGCCAGGCTGACCATGCCGGCATGCAGGGAATAGCCGATGCCGACACCACCACCGTGGTGCACCGAAACCCAGCTGGCACCGCAGGCGGTATTGACCAGGGCATTGAGGATGGGCCAGTCGGCAATCGCATCCGAACCATCCTTCATCGCCTCGGTTTCACGGTTGGGCGAGGCGACCGAGCCGCAATCGAGGTGGTCGCGGCCAATGACGATGGGCGCGTCGACCTTGCCCTTTTCGACCAGCCAGTTGAATTTTTCTCCGGCTTCGGCACGTTCTCCGTATTCCAGCCAGCAGATCCTGGCCGGCAAACCCTGGAACTGTATTTTCTCCTGCGCCTGGTGGATCCAGCGCTTCAGGTGTTCCTTTTCCGGAAACAGCTCCAGAATGGCCTTGTCAGTGACGGCGATATCGGCCGGGTTGCCGGAAAGCGCGGCCCAGCGGAACGGGCCCGCGCCGCGACAGAACAATGGCCGAATATAGGCCGGCACGAAGCCCGGGAAATCGAAGGCGTTGGCCATGCCGCGATGATCGGCGACCTGGCCTCTGAGATTGTTGCCGTAGTCGAAGGTGATCGAGCCGCGTTCCTGCATCTTCAGCATGGTGTCGATGTGCACGACCATGGAATCGAGCACTTTGTTGTCGTAGCTTTTCGGGTCGGACTGACGCAAGGCGGCTGCAGTTTCCAGCGTATAACCGGCTGGAATGTAGCCTTCGCGCAGGTCATGGGCGGAGGTCTGGTCAGT
Source organism: Wenzhouxiangella sp. (assembly GCA_041747995.1). Lineage (GTDB taxonomy): Bacteria > Pseudomonadota > Gammaproteobacteria > Xanthomonadales > Wenzhouxiangellaceae > Wenzhouxiangella. The sequence continues at coordinate 23,739 of JBGTEC010000073.1, read as the reverse complement.
CAAACAATCCGGGATGATGTTGCGTGAGAGCATCTCCGGAAGTACCTCGGCAATGTTGCCGAGCAGGCCGACCGAAATCGAGCCCCTGGCCTTGTCGATCAGGTCCAGCGCTTCGTCCAGCGACGTGGCCTTGGCATCGCAATAGCCGGTCTTCACCCGGCGGTCGATCCGCCATTCGTCGACTTCGACCGCCAGGCAGTTGCCATCGTTCATGGTAATCGCCAGCGGCTGGGCGCCGCCCATGCCGCCAAGCCCTGCTGTGACGGTCAGCTTGCCGCGCATATCGCCGCCAAAATGCTGGCGAGCCAGCTCGGCAAAGGTTTCATAGGTGCCCTGGACAATGCCCTGCGAGCCGATATAGATCCACGAACCGGCGGTCATTTGGCCGTACATGGTCAGGCCCTTGTCCTCCAGATCACGAAACACGTCCCAGGTTCCCCAGCGAGGCACCAGGTTGGAATTGGCGATCAACACGCGTGGGGCCTGATCGTGGGTACGCACCACGCCGACCGGCTTGCCGGACTGAACCAGCAGGGTTTCATCGTTTTTGAGGCGTTTGAGCGTGGCGATGATGGCGTGGTAGCAGTCCCAGTTGCGCGCCGCCTTGCCGGTGCCGCCGTAGACAATCAATTCTTCCGGTTTTTCGGCCACGGCCGGATCGAGGTTGTTCATCAGCATGCGCATGGCCGCTTCCTGGTGCCAGCCCTGGCAGCTCAAGGTCGTACCGTGGGGTGCGCGAATCACGGGTGCGGCAGCGCCCGTTCGAACTTGCTGAGACATGCTGACTCCTGAAAGGTGGCGAGGCTAGCCCGCAATTATACCCATCGAAGGCGTAGGCTAATGGCCGTCGCCGCAGCTGATTCGGGTCATGGGGAAGGGAACGGTGACTTCGCGATCGTTCCGGGTGCCTTCGATACGGGCATGCAGTGTTTCAGGGCCGTGGCTGGCATAGATCACGCGGGTTGGAAAGTCATGCTGCCGGTTTTCGAACACGGCCTCGCCCGGATCAAGGCTCAGCAATGGAAACGTGGTCGGTTCCCGGCCTGCCGGCTGGGCAATGAATGCCAGGTTGCCGTCACCCAGACGACGGATCTGCATGAACTCGAATGCTACTGTTGTGCCTTCTCTGACCGTGCGGCCAACGCCGAGCATGCTGTCACCGGCCGGTGGCAGCCAGTGTTCGCCCGAGCCGGTCTCGCCACCCTCGCTCTGCCAACAGCCGCCCAGCCAGCCAAGCAACTCAATGTCTGGATGAGATGCTGACGCGCTCGTCTCCCCGTCATCGCAGCGCGCCCAGGCAATGGCGCAAGCCGCGCCGCACTGATCGACGCGGTGGATCTGTTCAGTGCCACGGTCAATCAACCCCAGCAGCTCATCGTAACCGGCGCAGCTGCAATCACATGGTTCTGATTGCGCATCTGCAAGGACGCCGGTAGTCAAGAAGGTGATGAAGAGCAGCAGATGAAGATGCCTGACCGAGGCCAACTTGCTTGAGGGAAAAGATAGCGTGTTCATGTCAAAACACGCTACTGACGAATTCTAGAGCGGTCACACTACTTTGCTGTGGCCCGTGCCTGTCGTCTATGCGGTTCGACCGCGGTAGCCCAACAGTCGCGCCGGGAGCAGGACGATGGAGCGCAGCAGGGCGAACACACCCTCGACGGCAATCCCCAGCACCCGAAACGGCAGACTGAGCAGCCAGACCAGTGGCCACGCAATCAGTACCAAAAGGGCCAGTGGCCAGCTCAATACGAACAGCAGGCACCAGCCAATCGCAATCAACAATAATTTCACCGGGACATACTCACAACGTATCAACGAAGACGCTGATTATAGTCTTTGGCAATGGCGAGGGACCGTGCAGAAAGTCACGCCCGGGCTGCGATAGATCTTGTCGTTCGGGTCCGGGTTTGCATCGGCAATCGAATCGGCCGCTCCCTGGTTCGTCCAGAACAGGGCATCACCAGGCGATGCCGTAGTCATCACCGTAGTCGCTGGCCGCGCCATGCATGGCGCCATGCTCGAAGTCGAACCAGATGGCGGTGGTCGGATTGTAGGTGCGCTCGACCAGTTCCACGCTATAACCCATTTTCGACAGTTGTTCGCGGCTGTAGCTTGATACCAGGGGGGTCACCTGCAGCCGGCCGGGTTCGGCCTGATGCGCACCGAACGAGCTTTGCATCTGGTAGCTGATGATATTGCCGCGGCCATCGGCGGCCTGCTGGACGTTCATGTCCCACTCGATCATGTTGAGAAAGAACTGCAACAGGTTCTGGTCCTGGGAATCTCCGCCCTGGACCGAGAATGCCATCAACGGCTCGCCATCCTGCAACGCCAGGCTGGGCGTGAGGGTCACGCGCGGCCGCTTGCCGGGTTCGAGAACGTTGAACGGGTTGATGGCCTCATCGAGCACGAAGCTTTGCATGCGCTGACTCAAACCCACGCCACTGTTGCCGGCGATAAAGGCCGGGATCCAGCCACCGGAGGGCGTCACTGAAACCACCCAGCCCTCGGCATCGGCGGCCTGAATTGATGTGGTGCCGGCAAGGAAGCCTTCTTCGTGACTCATGATGCCGGCCTGCTGAAAGCCCTCGACGCCCATGGCTTCGGCGTCCGGCGGGCTCGGTGTCCATTGCTGGCGCAGTTCTTCGAACGGGTTGGTCTGACCCTGGAACGGGTAGGGGTCGCCTGGCCGGACATCCTCGATCATGCGGTCAAAGGAAATCAGTTTGCGGCGCTCGGCGGCATAGTCCTTGGACAACAGGCCCTCAATTGGCTCGGCCGGCGGAAAGTACGGGTCGCCATAGTAGAAGTCGCGATCGGCGAATGCCAGGTTCATTGCCTGGTACAGCGTATGCACATAGCGGCTTGAGTTGTATCCCATGGCCTTCAAATCAAAGCCTTCGAGAATGTTCAGGGCCTGCAGCATCACCGGTCCCTGGGTCCATGTGGTCAGCTTGTAGACGTCGATGCCGCGATAGTTCACGGTGACCGGTTCTTCCAACAGCACTTCCCAGCCGGCGAGGTCCTGGTGGGTGAACAAGCCGCCATGCTCGCGCGTGGCGCGCACGATTTCCTTGGCAATATCGCCACGGTAGAAGCGCTCATTGGCCGCATAGATTGCTTCTTTGCGGGTCTTGCCTTCAGCCAGCGCATCGGCCTCGGCCTCGACCAGCTTTTCCAGCATCGCTTTCAGGTCAGGTTGGCGGAAGATCTCGCCCGGCGCCGGCGCGGCACGCTGCGAAGGGTCATCCGGGTTGTAATGCGGCAGGAACACCCGGCGCGAATCCGGCCACTGCGCCAAAATCTCGCGCCGGTTCTCGATATTGGCCGATTGCGAGGCCTCGATTGGATAGCCCTCGGCCAGTTGAATGGCCGGAGCCAGTACCTGGGCCAGACTGAGCTTGCCATACTCGGCGACCATGACCATCAGTCCGCCCGGCGTGCCGGGTGTGGTCGCGGCCAGCGGGCCGAATTCGGGCGGATAGATCATGCCCTGATCACGGAAAAAATCCACCGTCGCGCCCGTCGGAGCCGCGCCCAAGGCATTGATGCCGATCACCTCTTGTGTATGCGGATTATAGATCAGCGCCTGGGTCTCACCGCCCCAGCCCAGGACATCCCACATGGTGGCGGTGGCGGCCAGCATCGCCGCTGCCGAGTCAACCGCGTTGCCGCCCTGCTGAAACATCATCGCGCCGGCGGTCGCCCCCTGCGGCTTGCCGGTTACCGCAACCCAGTGTTTGCCGAGCAGAATGGGCCGGTTGGTATCCAGTGCTGACGTGTCGACCGAGATCAACAGGGTGAGGGCTGCAACAAATCCGATCACCAGGTTGGTGGCCGCATTTCCAAGGGAAGTCTGTGACATTGGATCGTCCGTGATGAACAGAACTTTAAGAATAACAGAGGCGTCGACACGGGGCGCAGTTGGCCGCCTGGCCATCTTAGACACCGACGCAATGGCTGACCGGGTGGTGGCAAAAGCAAAAGCAGACTAACCGCGAAGATGCAAAGAAAGGAAAAGAACGAAGGGCGAAAACTGTTAACGCGAAGACAAAAAGCGAAGGCAGGCTCATGCATTTACAGTAACTCCGAGCCTGTCGTATTTCTTCGCGTTCTTTGCGTCTTTGCGGTTAGTGCTTTTGATGTTTGTCCGACGATTGGAATATCGGGTGGCGGGGGCAGAGGGCGGAGTAGTCGGAGTGGACGCCGCGGAGGTATTCCAGCATCGCCGCGGCCCTGGGGTTCGACGGGTTGTCTAGCAGTTCCTTTTCTGCCGCTGCTATTCGTGCCGTGATTTTCAACAAGAGTTCATTTTTAATCATGTCGGCGCTCCACCGGATATTGATCCATTCTCCGGCTGACTGGTCTGTTAAGCGATCAGAGAAACGCATTGGTTCAGGTAGGAAATTGACGTCGAAATGCCTAGGAAATTTCTTGCAAGGACTAAGGAATCGTTTAGCTAAACAAAAAAAAGGGCGCCGCGGCGCCCTTTATGTATGTACGGCTGGCAAAAGCCAATCAGGCTTTCCGGCTGGTGACCTCAAGCAGGTGATAGCCGAACTGGGTTTTGACCGGGCCCTGGACTTCATTGAGTGGCGCGCTGAAGACGACCTGATCGAATTCGGGCACCATCTGGCCGGGACCAAACGTGCCAAGGCTGCCGCCGTCACGCCCTGATGGACATTGAGAGTGTTCACGCGCGATGGCCGCGAAATCCTCGCCGTTGCTGATTTTTGATTTCAATTCATCGCATAGCGCCTGATCCTTGACCAGGATGTGTCTTGCTGATGCTTCAGCCATTATTTTCTCCGTTTGTTTCAGTCAACTTTCCATTATACCGGTTGCTGGGGAGTCTCTGCGGGTGCGAAAAGTAAAAGCAAAATCAGGTTCACCACGGAGGCACAGAGACACAAGGGGGATAAACTTTAAAACCAATATTATCTTGCCTTTTCTCCGTGACTCCGTGCCTCTGTGGTGAGCCTTTCTTTTCAGGAGTCACGTGCGGCGGATGAACCAGCACTGGTGAATGCGCTGGTTGCGCTGGAAGTCCTTGGGGATGGACCAGGCCGTTCGGTTCTCGATCAATAGCCCGGCGTCCAGTTCGGCATCAAGGCGAAACCGCCGCAGGTTGGTCGAGAACACCAATACACCGTCCGGGCTCAGGCAGCCGGCGGCAGCCCGGATCAGGTCGGCATGATCGCGTTGAATGTCCAGGCTGCCGTCCATGCGTTTGGAATTGGAAAAGCTGGGTGGGTCGAGGAAGATCAGGTCGTATGGGTCCTTGCATCGATCAAGCCATTCCCGGCAGTCGGCGTGGACGATTTGGTGATCAGGGCCGTGGCAGCCGTTGAGCTCCAGGTTACGCCGCAGCCAGTCGAGGTAGGTCTTGGACAGGTCGACGCTGGTCGTGCTGACCGCCCCGCCCATGGCCGCGTGAACGGTTGCCGCGCCGGTGTAGCAGAACAGGTTGAGCATGCGTTTGTTTCTGGCCTCCTCTCCAAGCCAGAGCCGTACCGTGCGGTGGTCGAGGAACAGCCCGGTGTCGAGGTAATCGGTCAGGTTGACCTGTAATCGACAGCGTCCTTCCTGCACGGTCAGAAACCTCGACTGGTTGCCAAAACGCTCGTACTGTTCCCGGCCGCGTTGCCGGCGGCGAACCTTGAACACCATGTTCCGCGGCGGGACATCCAGCGCCCTCGGGATGACGCTCAGCGCGGCCTGAAGCCGTGCCTGGGCCCGACCCTGATCGACGCTGGCGGGCGATTCGTATTCCTGTACGTGCAGCCATTGACCGTCATCGGCGCCGTAAACGTCGATGGCCAGGGCGTACTCAGGGATATCGGCGTCGTAGATCCGGTAACTGCTGATATTTTCACGCTTGACCCAGCGTTTGAGCTGACGCTGATTCTTATGCAGGCGATTGATCAGGTCCGGGGCTGGCTGACGATCGCTCAAATCTGATTCAGGACTGAGCTCGAACCGTTCCAGTCGGCAAACGATCGGGCCGTTATGAAGTTGCCAGCTTCGATCAGGACGCAAGCCGATCTGGCATCCGGCACCATTGAGAATGATGGCAACCCACCCGGAAAAATGGCGCCTCAGGGTATCTCCCAGCCGCAGATACAAGGGAACCAGTTCGTGCTGTTCGCCGATCCGCTCACCGTACGGCGGGTTGGCAGCCAACAGGCCGGTATCGACGTCGGTCGGTGGTCGGGCCTCGCTGAGTTCGCGGCATTCGACTTGAATGTACTGACCCAATCCGGCCCGGGCGATGTTGTCGCGCGCAAGGGCAACTGATCGTGGGTCATGATCGCTGGCAAGCATGGGCGGCAAGCGCGCCAGGCCGGCTTGCTGGCGTTCGATCGCCTCGTCCAGCAAGCTCTTCCAGATCTGATCGTCATGACCGCGCCAATTGAGGAAACCAAAATGTGTTCGCAACAGGCCGGGCGCGGCGTCGCCGGCCAACCAGGCCGCCTCAATGGCCAGGGTGCCGGAGCCACACATGGGGTCGACGAATCCGCCACCGGCCGCGGCAATCGCTGGCCAGTCGGCGCGGACCAGCATCGCGGCCGCCACGTTTTCCTTCAATGGCGCCTGGGTAGTGGCTTCACGGACACCGCGGCGATGCAGGCTCTCTCCGGAAAGATCGATTGATACGGTGACCTGGTCGGCCTGCATGTGGACATTGATGCGCACATCCGGTTGATCGGTATTCACTGAAGGGCGGTCGCCGGTCTGTTCGCGCAGTTGGTCAACGACGGCATCCTTGACTCGTTGCTCGGCAAAGCGGCTGTGGCTTACCGCGGCGTGTACACCTGTGAAAGTTACCGCGAGAGTGTTGTCGGGACCCAGATGATTGGCCCAGTCCACCCCGCGCACGCCAGCGTAAAGTGCCGAATCATCGGTGGCCGTGAACTCGGTCAGCGGCAACAGGATCCGATTGGCGATTCGCGACCAGAGACAGGCCCGGTAGGCTGCTGCGAGATCACCGGAAAATTCAACACCACCACGCACCACCCGGGCATCATCGCGACCCAGGCTGCGAAGTTCATCGGCCAGCATGTCCTCGAGGCCGCGCGGTGCGGTGGCGAATAAATGAAGTTGATCAGACATCAGCCCGCCAGTCTATCCCATGTCACTTCGGTACGGTGAGTGTCTAGGCGTCTTGGACGCCGGAGAAGTTTCTCAGCAGGCAAAAACTTCGCTGAAGGAAACAGCAAAAGCCTGGGCGCTCAAGGTAATTTCCGAAAGGCTAGTTGCAGCCTGAAACAAAAGCTCGGGCCGTATGAAAGCTGGTTCATCGGGCCGTTTCCATTCTGATTGGGTGCGGTGGCTGCCGAATGCTTTGACCTCGACAACTTTCCTCCCTATACTCGGCCGGCACATCGAACAATTACAAAACATCAGTTCGGGGCAGTTCAGACAACAAGGGCGGAGGATTCCTCACATACGGTGAGGCGTCCGACCGTTCGTGGAAACCTTATCGAGGGTCTATAAATGAAATTCAAGTGCAGGGTTCTTTCAGCCAATGGGCTGATTCTCATCGCGACCATGGTGTTGCTTGCAGCGCTGGTTCCGGCTCATGCCGGTCTGCAGGAGGGTGGGCTGGTCGACATGCAGACCCAGTTCAGCCCGGCCGATGAGCAAGGACGTTATGTGTACCTGGTCGAGTTTTCTGACCCGGGTCTTCTGCAGCGCATGAATCGCGCTTCTGGCACGCGGCTGGATATCTCCGCGCCAGCTACGCAGGCCGCGTTGAGCGAAGTCAGAAACCAGCAGGCTGAGCATTTGCGTTCCGTGACCGGCGCCCTTGGGCGAGCTGTGCAAGTCAGCCATCATTATCTGGTTACCCATAACGGTGTTGCCATGCGCCTGACCCCGGAAGATGCACGGGAGCTGGCCAGCCAGGATTTCGTCCGTTCGATCGAGCGGGAACGAATTTACGAACTCTCTACCTTCCGCGGTCCCGAGTTCATGGGTGCCAACCAGATTTGGAATGGATCAGCCACGCCCGATGGTTTGGGACTGCAGGGTGAGAGCATGGTCGCGGCCATCCTTGATACCGGAGTTGCCCCGAACCACCCGTCATTCGCCAATGATCCGGCCTGCGGGCACGGTGAAGGCGGGGCGCCTGACAAGTTGATCAGCTTTCTGGACTGCCAGTCCACCGATGGCAGTGGCCTGTGCAATGGTCCCTCGCCCCAGGACAACAACAGTCACGGCAGTCATGTGGCTTCCACCGTGGCAGGCAACCGTCTCGACAACAGCGCAGTGCCTTCGCCCAATGTGCCGGCGCCATTCACCGAGATTTCAGGCGTCGCGCCCTGTGCGCACGTTCGCACCTACCATGTCTGTCAGCCCGGAGGATGTCCTACCGCCGACGTTCAGGCCGGCATGAACAGCGTGCTGCTTCACGGCGATGTCGATGTCATGAATTTTTCCATCTCCGGCGGAACGTCGCCGTGGGCCGACAATGACCGTCGCAAACTGGATCTGGTGGACGCCGGAATCTTTGTCGCCGCATCGGCCGGCAATACCACGGCGACGATCACCAACCCGGTTGGCCAGGTCAATCACCGTGGTCCCTGGGTGGCCAGCATTGCCGCGAGCACGCACGACGTCACCTCCGGTAACCAGCTTTCAGTTGCAGGTGGCCCTCAGGATGCGTTGGCCGTACAAGGTACTGGGCCGGTCATGAGCGAAGACTTTACCGGGCAGTTGCGTTATGCCGGCGATGTTGATGCGACAAACATCGAAGGCTGTGTCGCTTTCCCAAGCAACGCATTCGACGGCGAGGCGGCCCTGATTTCGCGCGGCTCGTGCAACTTTTCCGTCAAGGTCAACAACGCCGTCGCGGCCGGAGCCACTTTTGTGGTGGTGTTCAACAACGCACCGAGTGTGCCGTTTGTCATGGGCGAGCTCGGTGCTACCACCGTGTCCTCGGTGATGGTGTCCCAGGCGGTCGGCCAGAGCATCATTGCCGCTCTTGACGGCGCTACCGCCGAAGTCTTCGTGGATGCCGAAGTCGCGACCCTGATCGAGTCGGCGTTTGGCGACAACCTGGCCAACTTCAGCCTCCGCGGCCCGACCCCGTCGCCCTTGCAGGATCTGCAGAAGCCGGATATCACCGCGCCAGGCGTGGGCATCTGGGCCGCCTCGATTCAGCCCGGCGGCTATCAGTTCATGAGCGGAACGTCCATGTCCGGGCCGCACGCGGCCGGCGCCGCCTTGCTGGTGCGTCAGGCCAATCCGGACTGGACCCCGTCGGAGGTCAAGTCGGCCATGATGATGACCGCCTACAACGGTGGCCACAAGGAAAACGGTACGACCTCCTGGGATCCGGACGATGTCGGCAGTGGCCGTGTCGATCTGACCCAGGCGGCCCTGGCCGGGCTGGTCATGGATGAGACATTCGACAACTACCTGGCGGCCGATCCGGTCATCGGTGGCGATGTCAAGACCCTGAACCTGCCAGCAGTGCGCAATCTTGATTGCACGCCTCAGTGCAGCTTTACCCGCACACTCCGCAACACCCTTGATATGGCGTCGAGCTGGACGGTCACGCTGGGCGGCTTCAGCCCGGATCTGGACATTCAGGTGACCCCGTCCACGTTCTCGTTCACAGGTGACACCAACGAAACGGTCACATTGACTATTACAGCCACCCCGCAAGCCAATCTGACCGCCAACATCGAGTTCGGTCGGATCATGCTGAGCGAAGACTCAGACCTGGCGCCGGGTGCGCATCTGACTGCCGCCATTTCCGGGGCCGAGGCAGAGCCCGCCGCGGCTGCAATCGACGAGACCGAGTTCACGATTCTTTTGGAAGAAGGCACTTCAGGTTCAGCGACCTTCAACATCAGCAACGTCGGCACCGGTGCTGCCGTGGATGACCTCCTCTACGAAATCGACCAGGCCCAGCCGGCTTCGGTGGTGCTTGATCTGGCCGATCAACCAGCCAGTGCGCGCGATGGCCAGTCCGAGCTTATTTCCCTGGAGCTTGACGGTTTCAACGGCGGCTTCAGCGGTGTTGGGGTCGGTGGAGGCAGTTTCCTTTGGTTCAACCGCTTCACTCCGGGTCTACTGGACTTGCCGTTTACCCTCCAAGAGGTTGGTGTGTTATGGCCGACAGGCTTCTTCAACAACCAGGAAGGCGATGTCTTTGACCTGTATGTCTGGACCAGCCCGGATGGCGATCCGACTTCAGGCAATGTCGTGTTCGAAACATCAGTCACCGGTCTGACCCTGCCTGCTGCGGCTGCTTTTGGCACCATCGCCCTGCCTGGTGGCGGCGTGGACATCACCGCCGACAGTGGCGATGTGCTCATTGGGCTGGTCAACCGCACCCCACGGGCCCAAACCAGCCAGGCAATCAATGATTCAGGCATTCCCTCTCGGGGTCGCTCCTGGGTTGCCTTCAACTTCTCTGGCGGCGTGGGTAATCCGCCGGTTCTGACCAATGCCGGCACCCTGACAGTGATCGACAATCTGGTAGCGGGGCGCAACTGGATCATCCGTGGTTTCGGTACCGGTGGCTCAGCCTGCCTCTCGCCGAGTGATGTGCCCTGGCTGACCGTCACGCCAACATCGGGCTCGGTGGCAGTCAACACCGCTGAAATGGTTCAGATCAATGTCGATTCGACCGGCCTGGCCCCGGGCAGCTATGAAGCCCGGATCTGCGTCAACACCAGTGACACATCCAACCCGGTGTTCGTTCTGCCGGTGATGATGGCAGTCACGGGAGCCGGCGGCCTGCCAACCATTGAAGTCACACCGGCGTCTCTGGATTTCGAAGTCGACGTGTTTGATACCGGTGACAGTCAGCTTATTGACATTGCCAATACCGGTAACGATCTGACACTGGACTGGGTCATCGAGCAAGCCGAAGGCGTGGCGGATGCGTGTGACGCGCCGGGCGATATTGGCTGGCTGGATGTCAGCCAGAGCGCCGGATCGACAGCTTCAGGTGGCACATCACAGGTCAGCGTCAGTGTTGATGCCAGCGACCTGGAGCCGGGGAGCTACACCGCAACGCTGTGTGTGCTGAGCAACGATCCGGCCAACCCGCTGGTCGAGGTTCCGGTCAGCCTGGAGGTTTACCTTCCGGCCAACGCTGCGCGGATTGAAGGCACGGTGCAGGGTCTGGGCTATTGCCAGGCCAATCCGAGTTTTGCTGCCGGAGCCGGTGTCGAAATCGTCGGTACGCAGGAGACCTTCAACCTGACCGCCGATGCCAACGGCTACTACAGCCTGTTCCTGGACGATGCGAACAGCCCGATCGATATCACGGTCTCGGCTGCGAATCACATCACGGCCAGTCAGACCGGCGTGGGTATCACCGGTCAGTCGAATGATGTTGCCGACTTTGGGCTCATTCTCGAAGCAGCTTGTGCCCAGATAGTGCCGGCGACGTTCAGTGAAGTATTCGGACCGGGAGTTAGCGGCGGCAACGTCCCGATGACGATCGACAACGCACTTGGCGGAGCCCAGTTGGTCTGGGGTATTCAGGAAGCGAATCCGTCGGCGGTGAACTACACCTACGGTCTGGAAGGCGCCGGGGAGCTGATCAGCGCGACCGGTGGTTCACGTGGCAGCGAATCAGTTGCCAGCGAACCTCTCGAAGGTCAGACACCGTTCGTCGATGCCGGTATTCAGACCGACCCGATTTCCTCGAACTTCACGGAGGGCTTCGATGACATCACCCTGCTGCCGAGTGCCGGCTGGTCGCTGCAGAATCTGAGTGATCCGCTGGGTGCTACCAACTGGTTCCAGGGTAGCCCGGCAGCATTCGATGCTCACGAGGGTGAACCGAATGCCTATATCGGCGCCAACTTCAACAACACCGCGGGCACAGGCACTATCAGTAATTGGCTGATGGCACCTGAGGTTCAGTTGATCAACGGTACTGAGTTGCGGTTCTGGACTCGTACCGGTGCGGGCGGCAATGCATTCCCCGATCGCCTGGAAGTTCGCCTCAGCACCAGTGGCTCAAGTACCTTTGCAGGTTCCGCGGCTACTGATGTCGGCGACTTCGATACCCTGCTGTTGTCGGTCAACGAAAACCTGGATGGCAACTATCCGGAGGGCTGGACCGAGTTCGTGGTCGAGGTCAGCGGTCTGGCCGCGCCGACTTCAGGTCGTTTCGCCTTCCGCTACTTCGTGACCAATGCTGGCCCGACCGGCACCAACGGCAACTTCATCGGCATCGACACGGTCAGCATCGTACAACCGAACTTCTGCGACGATCCCTCGGATGTGCCGTGGTTATCAGTATCACCGTTCTTCGGTGCGGCTGACGCTGGAGGTTCGAGTGTGGTGAATGTGACGGTCGATACCACCGGCCTGGATACCGGCAGCCATGATGCGTTCATCTGTGTCAGCAGCAACGACACCGAGAATGATCTCATCCAGGTGCCATTCAACATTCAAGTGCTCGGAGATGAAGTCTTCCAGGATCGCTTCGAAGGCTGAATCTGACCAGATAACAATCAAGTTCGACAATTTGAGCCCGGCCAGCAATGGCCGGGCTTTTTTTTGTGCGCCATGCATGGTGCGAAGCGCATTGATGTGGCCTATCAACCAGGAAGGGAATCCTTAAATCGGGAAGTGACCTGGGAGTGGAAGCCTGCCAGGGAGCGGCACCTGTTCAACACTTGGCTTAAGTGTCACGCAATGGGTCCGAGCAGGATCAGAGCCCCGAGGAAAGTGGCGCAGGCCAGCAGCACAGGAATGGCGCGCCAGGTACTGACCTGGCGCAGTGCAGGGTCGGCAGCCAGTGCTATTCGGCCGTGTCTGAGCATGGGGCCGATGCGGTCTTCGCGCTTGCCGATCAGGTAAGACACGACAGCAACCACATGCAGGCTGGCCAGCACATACAGCGGCCAGCGCAATAGTCCATGCCAATCGGCCATCAGGATGGCCGTGGACCGGCCCACGCGCTCGGCAAGCGGCCCGCGATACTCTGCCCAGGTTTCGATGAACAGCCCGTTCAAGCCCGATACCAGCAGCAGGAGCAGTAACAAGAAACTTGAAAAGGCGCCAACCGGATTGTGTCCGGCGTAGTGTGTTGGATGACGTCAAAAAAGGTCCGGGAGATAAGCGCGAATGGCCCAGGGGCTCGGCACAAGTTTGCCGAGACGGGCGCTTTCGCTGCCAACCAGCCCCCAGACCAGGCGAAAAGACACCGCCAGTAACAGAAGATATCCACCCCACATGTGTATCCAGGTAGGCAGAAGGCTGGTTTCCGCTGAAACAAGCTGAATGGTGAATAACACCAGAATGGACCAGTGACTGATGCGCGTCGGCAGGTCCCAGATTGGATAAGGCTTCATTTCGTCCGTGGTGCCTTGCAACTTGCGCGGCAGGTTACGCCCCGATCGGCGCCTTGTATTGCTCATTGGTTCGGCTGTCCTGGATGGCGAGGGTATACTCGCAGGGTATCCATTTCGCTACAAGCATGCCATGGCATCCACACTGAATCGCTGGTTGACAGGCTTGGTTCTGATTGCGGCTTTGCTGTGGCTGTGCTGGCAGATGATTTCGGGCTGGCAGGTCATGGTGGCTGAATTCGATCCGGAACAGGGCGCATTTGCCGGCTCGGTTGTTTGCGCCGACTGTCATGCTGATCGCCAGCGAAGTTGGAACAACACCTATCACAGAACAATGACCCAGGAAGCGGATTCGGGCAGCGTACAGGGGCGGTTTGAAGAGCAAACGCTCGACTACTACGGTATGCGGGTGCGGCCGGTTCAGGAAAACGGCAAATACTACTTTGACTATTACGACCTGGATAGCGGCGAGAAGCTGAACCGCGTCAACGTTGATCGGACGGTGGGTTCCAATCGTTACCAGCAGTACCTGACCTATCTTCCACAGGATGGCAGCTACGTGCGGCTGCACTATCTGTGGCACAACCGTGATCAGCGCTGGGTGCATATGAACGCGGCCTTTCTTGGGCCGGACGGGCGCCACTTCGATGAACACATTGGGGTGTGGAATCAGAACTGCATTTTCTGCCACAACACCGGCCCCCAGCCACGAATGACCAACTACGAACAAATGGTTGAAACTGCGGCCCGGGGCGAGCCGGTCGATGTCAGTCGGGATGGACGCTATGACTCTGTTGTTGCCGAACTGGGTATTGCCTGCGAAAGCTGCCATGGGCCAGGCTTCGAGCACGCAGACAGAGCTCGTGGGTTCTGGACCCGCATGGCCATGCGACTGGCGCCCGGACGGGATCCCAGTATTGTCAACCCGGTCCGGCTTGATGCCGAACACGCCACCCATGTTTGTGCCCAATGCCATGCGCAGCGCATGCCGCTGAATGCCGGTGCATTGCGTCAGTGGATGGAGAAAGGCCCAAGCTTTCGACCGGGCATGAATCTGCTTGATCATGTCGAGCCTGTCTTTCGCCATTCCCGCGCTCCCGTCGCCGGACAGGAAGACCTGTTCGAGAACCGATTTTGGGCCGATGGCACCCCGCGCCTGACAGCCTATGAGTACCAGGGTTTGTATCAGTCACCCTGCTACCAGGAAGCTGAGCTTTCCTGCATGGATTGCCACAGCATGCATGGCGGGGATCCGGCCGGACAGATCACCGAGCGCAACCGATCCAATGTGCCGTGTCTGCGCTGTCACCAGGAGTTTCGCCAGACCAGAGCGCTGACCGAGCACAGTCGGCATCCGGCCGATAGTGCCAGCTCCCTGTGCTACAACTGCCACATGCCGCAGATCAATTACGGGGTGATGGCGATTCATCGAAGCCATCGCATCGAAGTGCCGGATGCGCAACGCGATGCGACCGCCGGGCGACCCAATGCCTGCCTCAACTGTCACCTTGATCAAGGGACCGACTGGGCTGACCTGGCGCTGGGCGAATGGCCAGGCCACGCATCTGCGAACTCGACCGAGCGGGCCGATGGCAATAGTGGCCGACGCAGTGAACTGAGCACGGTGCTGGCCGGTGATCCTGCGCAAAAGGCCGTGATCGCCTGGCGGGCTGGTCAATCTGACGGCGCACATCTTGGTCTGGAACGAGCCTGGATGCTTCCTTATCTGCTGACAGCCATGAATGACATTTATCCAGCGGTTCGTCGTTTCTCCTGGCATGCGGCCCTGGCCATTCTGGATGACTGGCCTGATGGGCAGGCCCAGCACATCCATCGACAACTGGAGGGATTCGATTTCATCGCTGAGCGCAATGATCGCGAAGCCCTCTTGCGGCAAGTCCTGGCTGCCTGGAACAGCCTGGATAAAAGCCATTGGCCGCTTCCTCCCCCGAGTTCCGATTTACAGCCGGATTTTACTTGGCCAGCCGGGCTCAGAGAGCAATTGATCGAACTGGGTCGACGACAGGACAAGCAGATTTCCATTGGTGAATGAGAGCGATCGCTGCCGGCTAAAGGTTGCGTAGTCGCTGGGCCAGGTCCTCGTAGTCGGCGGTGATCAACTCAGCCCGGCTATTGCGCGCCAGCAGCGAGGCGAGGGCTGCCGGTGGTTCAATCCTGATACCGAGCAGGGGCTCGACGACCTGCTCGAACTTGGCCGGGTGAGCGGTCGCGGCGACCAGGTGGGGCCGGTTGTTGCCGGCTGCACGCCTTGATGCCAGGGCTTCCATGCCACAGGCAGTATGTGGACAGATGACCATTTCCGACTCGGCATGAACCCGCCGGATACAACTGCGAATGGTCTCATCTTCGATGCTGACCGCGCTGATGCCGGACTGGCGCAGATCCCGGCCACGGTAAAACCAGGCCAGACGCTCGAAGTTACTTGGGTCGCCCACATCCATCGCATTGGCCAGCGTGGTGAGTCCAGAACGCCCGCGGTAATCCTCGCCGGAGAAAAAATCAGCCAGCGCCCGGTTCGCATTGGTTGCCAGAACCACCTCGCCGATGGGCAGCCCCATGTCGCGGGCCAGGATGCAGGCCAGCGCATTGCCCAGGTTGCCGGTGGGAACAACAACGTCGATCGGCTGCCCGGTCTGTCGCTGCAGTTGGGTGATGGCATGAACGTAGTAGCTGATCTGCGGCAGCAGGCGACCGATGGAGATGCTGTTGGCCGAGGTCAGTGAGAGGTGGCGGGCCAGGGGCTGGTCATTGAGCGCCTGTTTGGCCAGGCGCTGACAGGCATCGAAGTCGCCCTGGACGCGGTAGGTGAAGATGTTGTCGCCGTACGCGCCGAGTTGGTGAGCCTGGCGGGCTGAAACCTTGCCGTCCGGATAGAGAATCACAACCCGGAAACCGGGCCGTCGATGGAATGCGGCTGCAACCGCGCCGCCGGTATCGCCCGAGGTGGCAACCAGAACGGTCTGAATCGGGTCAGTCCGATCGCGTAACTGGCCCAGACAGGTCGCGAGGAAGCGGGCGGCGAAATCCTTGAAGGCGGCCGTAGGGCCATGGAACAGCTCCAGCAGCCATGCCTGACCGGGCTCGAACTCGCGCAGCGGGAGCGGCAGGTCGAGAGCCTGCTGACAGATGCCGGCCAGACTGTCAGCCAGTTCACTGCCCGCAAAGAAGGGGGCAAGGGCCTGAGTCGCGGTCTCGGGCAGGGTTTCGTCGTGTACAAATGCATCGAGCTGAAAGGCTGGCAAGGACTCAGGTACATACAGCCCACCGTCGGGGGCAAGGCCTGCGAGCAGGGCGCCGGACAGGTCGGTGGGGCGGGCTTGTCCGGCTGTGCTCAAATATTTCATGATGGCTGGAAACTCGGCATGGCCAATGGTCAGATAATGGTCAGGTATTTATCCGTCAAGCAGGCGCGCGCCCTCTGCATTGACAGGGCTGGTCCAGGATTGTGCTTTCAAACCGTGATTGCCGAAGGCCTGGACCATTGCAATTGCTGCCGTTTCGGCGCGCTGGCGGCTGGCGAACCAACCGAATACGGCAGGGCCTGCGCCGGAGATGGAAGCGCCGAAAGCCCCGTGATCCAGGGCGGCCTGTTTGACTTCGGCAAATCCCGGGATCAGCGTGGCGCGGCGCGGTTCGACAAGGAAGTCGGCAAGGCCTTGTGCGATCAGGCCAGGAGCATTGGTGTAGCAGGCGACCAGGATCCGGGCCAGGTTGGCTTGTTGGGCGACGATGGTCTGGATGTCGAATGGCTGTTGCAGCGTCTGGCGCGCCAGCCGGGTTTCGACGATATGGTCCGGGTGGACGACGGCGACAAACAGCCCGTCGGGTATCGGCAGGCTGATCAGGCGGTCGGGCAGGGCAAGGACCAGGCCGCCAAGTAGTTGGGCGCCGACATTGTCGCCGTGGCGCGAGCCGCTGGCCACCGCTTCACCGGCCAGGGCGAATGGATACAGCCGGGCATGCTCCAGCGGTTCCGGCAGGAGGGCATTGGCTGCGACCACGGCCGCAGTGGCCGAGGCGGCTGAGCCGCCAAGGCCGGAGCCCAGGGGAATGCCTTTTTCAATGTTGAGTTTGATGCCAAAACCCGGCTTTTGATTGGCCAGCAAAGCAAGGACGGCCTGGCCAGCGGTATTTTTTTCGGCCGCCAGCGGCAGGTCGGTAATCAGTCCGGTGATGGCCTCGATGACCACGCCGGCCTGATCCTGCCGGGTGGCCGTGACCCGATCGCCCGGACCTTCGATGACATGGCCAAGCAGATCGTATCCTACGGCAACGTTACCGACACTGGCCGGAGCAAAGGCCGTGGCCTTCTGTCTGGTGCTCACAGTTTTGCGCCCAGGGCGCTGGCCACACGCAACAGGTCGGCGAAAACACCGGCTGCGGTCACCTCGGGGCCGGCACCGGGGCCCTGAACGATCAGCGGGTTGTCGCGGTAGCGTTCGGTGGTGAAGGCGACGACATTGTCGGTCAACGCCAGGTTGGCGAAGGGATGATCATTCGGAAGGGATTCCAGGGCTACGGCCGCACGCCCTTTGTGGTCCAGAGAGGCGACATAGCGCAACACCTGGTTGTCCTCGTGTGCGCGGGCCAGCCGTGCGCTCATGGTCTCGTCCATTTGACCGAGACCGGCCAGGAACTCGTCAATTGACTGGTCATCGGTGCCAGAGGGAACCAGGGATTCAACGCTGACCTGCGCCAGTTCGAGTTCCCGGCCCATTTCGCGAGCGAGGATGACCAGCTTGCGCGCCACATCCGTGCCCGACAGATCATCGCGCGGGTCGGGCTCGGTGTAACCGGCCTGGCGCGCCTCCCGCACCAGTTGGGCAAACGACATACCCTGCGAATAGCGGTTGAACAGGTAGGCCAGGGTGCCGGAAAGAATGCCGTCGATGCGCAACACCCGATCGCCGGTGTCGATCAGGTCGCGCAGGGTCTGAATGACCGGCAGTCCGGCGCCGACCGTGGCTTCGTAGCGCCAGCGGGCGCTGGTTTTCTCCAGCTCCTGGCGAATCCCGCGGTAGCGGCTGATCGGGCCGCTGCCGGCATGCTTGTTGGGGGTGATTACGTGGATGCCGCGGGCCAGCCAGTCCGGATAACGCTCAGCGATGGCGTCGCTGGCGGTGCAGTCGATCAACACGGCATGGGGCAGGTGATCATCGTCGACAAAGTTGACGAAGCGCTCCAGATCGAGGGTTTCGTCGCCGTCGGTCAACCCGTGGGAAACTTCGAAGTCGGTCACCGACAGGCGCATGCGGCGCGAGCTTGCCACGCCGCGCAGGCGCAGGTCGAGTTGCGCGTCGCGCATGAGCCTGGTTCGTGCCTCCTCAATCTGGCGAGCCAGCGCCTGGCCGACGTGGCCCGGCCCGATCAGGCCGATCGACAGGGTCTGCTCGGACAGGTAGAAGCCGGCATGGATGGCCTTGATGGCGCGATCAGCTTCAGCCTCGTCAATCGCTACCGAGAGATTGCGTTCCGAGGCCCCCTGGGCGATGGCGCGGACATTGACGCCGGCCCGGGCCAGGGCATTGAACAGGCTCGCGGCAATGCCCGGCGTGCCGGCCATGCCGTCGCCGACGACGGCGAGGACGCGAATGTCGGGCAGGCAGGCAATGCGCTGGATCTGGCCATGACGCAGTTCGCGCTCGAAGGCGTCTTCCAGAACCTCGCAGGCCTGGCAGCTTGAAGCCCCAGGGACGACCAGGCAGATCGAGTGCTCAGAGGAGCCTTGGGAAATCATCGAGACCGAAACATCGGCCTGGCGCAGAGCGGAAAAAACGCGCTCGGCGGTGCCGGGCACGCCGATCATGCCGGCCCCCTCGATATTGATCAACGCCATATCGCCCATGCCGGAAATTCCCTTGACCGGGGGTTCGGCGTTGCCTGTGGCGTCGATCCGTGTGCCCGGGCAGTCGGGCTTGAAGGTGTTGCGGATAAAGACCGGGATGCCGGCCTCGAGCGCTGGCGTCAGGGTCTGCGGGTGGATGACCCGGGCGCCGAAATAGGCGAGCTCGAAGGCTTCGCGATAGGACAGGTGATCAAGCAGAATGGCCTGGGGTACTGCTGCCGGGTCGGCCGACAGCACGCCGTCGACGTTGGTCCAGATATGAATCTCGTCGGACTCGAACAGTCGGGCGAAAATGCTGGCCGAATAATCCGAGCCATTGCGTCCCAGGGTGGAAATACGACCGTCGGCCTGGCGGCAGACAAAGCCGGTCACGACATAGCGCCAAGCCGGGTTTTGCTGTCGAAACTGCGCCAGCAGCTCGGCGCTGGTTGGCCAGTCGACGGCGACCATCAGCGCGGTCGGCCGGGTTCGCAGGATCTCGCGCGCATCCAGGAAAACCGCTTCACCACCCGTGGCGCGCACGGTGGCGCTGAGCAGCATCGCCGAGTACACCTCTCCGAGGCCGGAAACCAGTTCAACCACCTCCATCGGCGCCGTGCCCATCAGGGCCAGGCTGGAGACCAGCTGATTCAGGTTGACGAATCGGGCCTTCAGGGCGTCCACCAGAGGTTCGAGCTGGTCGGTACCTTTTGCGAGCGACTCGGCGACCTCCAGATGACGTTGTTCGAGAGACGCCAGGCGGGTCTGCCAGCCGTTGCTGTCCGAGGCCGCATCGCGGGTCAGGGCGATCAGTTCATTGGTCACGCCGGCCATGGCCGAGACCACCACGATCTGGCTGTCATCTTTTCGGGCCAGCAGCAGTTGCGCGACCTGGGCGATGCAGTCGGCGTCGGCCAGGCTGCTGCCACCGAACTTGTGGGTTATGGATCGCATTGGATGCAAGTTCAAAAAGAATGGATTCGAGTGTAGCCTGCCAGCCAGCCATCAAGTGCAGGAAACTTCGAAGTATTCAGAGTCCCACCAGCCAGAACAACGACCATCCCAGCATCACGACCGCGGCGATGACGGCGATCAGCGCTGGCTTCCAGCCCAATGCCTTGAAGTCCCTGAAGCGGATGTTTATGGCCAGGGCGGCCATGGCCATGGTGAATCCGAACAGGCTCAGATGGCCCGCCCACTCGATGATGGTTTGCCACATGATGTGGTCAGGGCCCAGCCAGTGGTCGACCAGGGTGCGCACGCCAGACAAGGCCAAAAAGCCGACGATAAACAGTGGTAGCGGCGGAATGCTGCGCTCGGTGCCCTCTGTTCGCGTAAATGACCAGACAATGATCGGTATCACGATCAGCATGCCCAGGTTGCGAAGCAGCTTGGAAACGGTCGCGGCTGTGACGGTGGATTCGGCATGCCAGGTTTGTTCATGGAAAACAGCGGCTGCTGTGACCTGGGCCGTGTCATGAACAGCTGCCCCCAGAGCCAGACCGACCAAAGTGCTGTCTGCCAGAACCGTCTGCAGCAAAGCCGGATAAAAAAGAGTGGCAGCCAGCCCGATCAGGGCGACGCAGGCAATCGCGTAACAGATTTCCTCGCTTCTGGCACGCAGGCCCGGCGCGGCGGCGGCAATGGCTGATGCGCCGCAAATGGCGGTTCCGACCGCCAGTAACGCGGCCAGTCGACCTGGTGTGCCTGTCAGGCGTGCCAGGATCAGCACCGTAGCCAGGCCAAGTCCGATGGCGCCGAGAACCAGCGGCAGGGCTTGCCAGCCAAGCAACCCCGCCTCGACCAGGCTCAGTCGCAGGCCGATCAGGGCGACGGCAATTCTCAGAATCGGCTTTCGAGCCAATTCTAGTCCAGGTTGCCAGTGAGGCCTGGTTGTGGCGCTGGGCGCCAGGGCCAGGCCGGCGAGGATGGCGATCAGCATGATACTAACCGGCAGATTGCCCCAGGGCTCGGGTAGTCGGCCGATCAACCAGACCGATAGCCAGGCAGCAACGACGATCACGGCCGCGACGATCAGCCCGGCTAAGGGGCCGGAATCGGATAAACTTTCGCAGTCGGCAGTGGTCATTGCTGTTGCTTTTTTGGCTGCACTGTACAAGTGCGCCATGATACTGGACTGTAGGGATTCAACCCAACTAATGGCACAGGCCCATTCACGCCGGCTGCGGCATGATGGTGATTGCAACCAACCAGACAAGACTTGATCTATGAACCGGATACTGATTTCGTGGGCCGTTGTCGGCCTGCTGGCTAGTGGAGCTGCGATGAGTGAAGAGGACCCGTTCCTGTGGCTTGAACAGGTAGAGGCCGAAGAGGCGCTGGACTGGGCCCGGGAGCATAACGAACGCTCCGAAGACTTCCTTCGTGCACACGCCCTGTTCGAACCCATTCATGAGCGCAACCTGGAGATCCTGACTTCGGAGGACCGGATCGCCTACCCCTCGCTGATGGGCGGTCGAATCTACAACTTCTGGCGCGATGCCAATCACGTTCGCGGCATCTGGCGCACCACCAGCCGTGAAGGCTACAGCAGCGAACGGCCGGACTGGGATGTCATTATCGATGTCGACAAGCTGGCCAAGGCTGAAGATGAAAACTGGGTCTGGGCCGGATCCAGTTGCCGTTATCCGGACTACGACCGCTGCCTGATCGGGCTGTCCAGGGGCGGCGCCGACGCTGCCGTGCGGCGTGAATTCGATCTGGAAAAGCGCGAGTTCGTGGAAGACGGCTTTGTGCTGGCCGAGTCCAAGAGCTTCATTTCCTGGCGTGACCGCGACAGCGTCTTTCTGGCGCCGGCATTCGAGACGGAACAGATGACCACCTCCGAATATCCCCGCCAGATCCATATCTGGCAGCGTGGCACCCCGCAAAGCGAAGCCGAACTGGTTTTTGAAGGCAAGACCGGCGATGTGCTGGTCACCGCCATGCGGCTGTGGGACAAGGACACGCCCTATGATGTCTTTGTCCGCCTGCCGACGTTCTTTACCCGTGAATATCATATCTACCGCGATGGCGAAGCCCATCGCATTGATGTGCCCGGTGACGCCAACCTGGCCGGTGTGCTTGATGGGCAATTGCTGGTGGAATTGAAGTCCGACTGGCAGTTGGGCGAGTTCACCTATCGTCAGGGGGCCTTGCTGGCCGCCGACATCGAAGCGGTTCTCGCCGGTAAGCCTGATTTTGAGATCCTGTTTCAGCCGGGCTCTCGCCAGGCGGTCAATGGCGTATCGACCACTGAAAACACCATCCTGGTCAACGTTCTGGACAACGTGATCGGGCAAATGCTGCGCATCACCCGTAACGATGACGGCTGGCAGCGCGAGACCCTGAGCGTGCCGAAGATGGGTACCCTGAACGTGGTCTCGACCGACGACAAGTCCGACAGCTTCTACTACAACTTCACCGGGTTCCTCACTCCGTCGCGGTTGTATGAGGGTGACGCCCTCGCCGACAGCCATACCGCGATTCGCTCCGAGCCGTCCTGGTTTGATGCCGAGGGCATGGCGGTGGAGCAGTACGAGGCCACATCAGCCGACGGTGAAAAAATCCCCTACTTCGTGGTCAAGCCGCGTGGTTTTGAAGCCAACAGCGCCAATCCCACCCTGCTGGCAGCCTACGGCGGATTCGAGATTGCCCGCACGCCGTTCTATTCCGGCCTGGTCGGTACCGCCTGGCTCGAGCGTGGCGGCGTGTACGTACTGGCCAATATCCGTGGCGGCGGCGAGTTCGGTCCGCGCTGGCACCAGGCGGCGCTGAAGGAAAATCGGCAACGCGCCTTCGATGACCTGATTGCCGTGTCGGAGGATCTGATTGCCCGCAACATTACCTCGCCGGCTCACCTGGGTATCCAGGGTGGTTCCAATGGCGGTCTGCTGGTCGGGGCGGTCATGGTCCAGCGCCCGGACCTGTACAACGCGGTCGTCTGCCAGGTGCCGCTGCTGGACATGAAGCGCTATCACAAACTGCTGGCCGGCGCGAGCTGGATGGCCGAATACGGTGATCCGGACGACCCGGAGCAATGGGCCTACATCAGCGAGTATTCGCCATACCAGAACCTGTCGGCCGACGCCGAGTATCCGAAGATGTTTGTCACCACATCAACCCGCGATGATCGCGTTCATCCCGGCCACGCGCGCAAGATGGTGGCCAGGATGATGGAGCAGGGTCACGATGTGCTGTATTACGAAAACATTGAAGGTGGCCATGGGGGCGCAGCCAACCTCAAGCAAAGCGCCTACATCAGTGCTTTGACCTACACTTATCTCCATGATCGACTCTCGCCTGTCCCGGCCGCTTCAGGGCTGGATCAGGCGGTATCCGATGGTCTTTTGAACTAGGTGGGAGGAACAGGGTCGAATCGCTCAAGGTTATAAAATCGGACCAAAGTATCCCTGTTTCGCCTGGCTGGGAGAGTTTTTGGCTGATATAATGAACGGTTAGATTCAAAGGAGAATTGCATGGGCAATCATCTCGTTCCAAGCCACTTGATGGCGCCGGCGGGCACCGGATCGCTGGACTCCTATATCCAGGAGGTCAACAAGA
>JBGTEC010000072.1:0-6191 GCA_041747995.1 Wenzhouxiangella sp. | reverse complement strand
CGTGATGACGCGAGCCACGGTCTCGGTTGGCGAGGACATCGGTTTTCTGCCCGGGACCGAGGAAGAGAAGATGACCCCATGGATGGGCGCGCTCACCGACAATCTGGAAGTTCTGACCGAGTCCGACGAGCATGGCGGCGACTGGGGACGGGCGGCGACGAATGATCTGCTGTCTTCGCGCATCAAGATTCGCTCGCTCAACTTCATGCGCGGCCGGACCTTTCTCAGCCGCTACCTGATCATCGACGAAGCCCAGAACATCACCCCGAAGCAGATGAAAACGCTCGTCACCCGTGCCGGACCCGGTACAAAAATCGTTTGCCTGGGCAACGTCGAACAAATCGACACACCCTACCTGACCGAAACCACGTCCGGACTGACTTTCGCCGTCGATCGATTCAAGCACTGGCAGCACGCCGCACATGCAACGCTCAGGCGCGGAGAGCGCTCACGCCTGGCTGACTTTGCTTCCGAAGCACTTTAGGAACCTCTGCATGAAAAAGCCCGACACCAGGTCGGGCTTTTTCATTGAATAACGCCAGTGGATCGGCGTCAGCGACGATGTAGCCTAAACGTCATCGTCAGCTTCGAAGCGGTCATGGAAGATGATGTCGGTACCAGTGCCTTGCAGCGTTACCGTATCCGGACCTGTCGCATCGGATGGCACGTCGACCTGAGCAGTTCTCGAACCGGCCTCGGACGGTGTCATGTCGACATTGAATGTGCAGGTTTCATCCGCCGCCAGCGTGACACCGGAGCAATTATCGTTGCTCAGCGCAAAATCAGTGGCGCTATCGCCGCTGATCGCCAGGCTGCCTATCGTGAATGCTTCGGTGCCGATATTTTCGATGGTGACGGTCTCTGCAGGTGCAGTGACCCCCACTTCCACACCACCAAAATCGATGCTGCCCGGTGTGATGCTGATTTCATCACCTACACCGCCAGCGCCAACACCGACCCCCTCCAGGAGTAAAAGGTCCGGACTGGAAGGTGCATTTGAGGACACATCCACCTGAGCATTCCGCACACCGTCCTGGCTTGGCGTCATCTCAACATCGAAAGTACAAGTTTCAGACGGCGCCAACTCCGCGCTCGAACAAGCGTCATTGTCCAGAGAGAAATCCATCGCATTCGCGCCGCTGATCAGCAGCGGATCGAGCACCAGTTGTTCGACGCCCGTGTTTTCGATGGTTACAGTAACCGGAGGACTGGTCGTGCCGATCTTTTCCTCGCCGAAATCGATACTGGATGGAGAAATACTGGCAACGGGCCCCTCAAGCTCTCCCTCAATGGTGACATCCAGCGTCCAGCTTTCAAACACACCAAAATCATCGAAGGCGGAATCACCGACGCACAGCACCCAGTCACCGCTGGCATCACCGCCAGCAAGATCGGCAAAACTGGATGGTGGCTGTTCGATCGAATCGGGATTCGGGAAGTAGTCGCACAGCCCGTCATCGGCGCACACGACCTCGCCATTGTCCAGGTCAATCCCCATCTCCTCGGCATCGTTCGGCGCCGTGTCGAAAAAGCTGACGGGAAATGCCGAACTGATGGTGGCCCCGGTGCCGCAGCAACCACCGCCATCACCGAATTCCTCCAGGCCTGGCCGACTCAGCACGCCGAGTATCGATTCATCAGGCGTTTGCAGCTTGATGACGAGGTCGCCAATCCAGGTGTGGTCTATGGCAACCTCGAGTTCGACATCGGCAATGGTCGATTCGGCCGGTATCGAGGAAGCGTCAATGATGTCACACACCATCGATGCAAGGGAGCCGTCGTACTCACCGTCGGGTATTGACGCACTCGGCGTCGAAGTGAAGTTGAAGGTTTCTCCCTGCGCAACTACTACTTGCGCAACTGCGTTTGCCGGAAAAACAAGGTAACCACTGACGAGCATAGCCATGCCCGATAAAAGCACGTTCAATCGCATGATAACTCCCTAACGCCAATTAGAAGGTTGAGGCGAAAGTATAAGCACGTTTTGACAGCGACGTCAAACCCCAATTAAACCCCAATGAAATCAATTTACTGCAGAGGCCGGGCCGCCGGGGAGGCGAATCAGTGGCGGGACGAATCGAATCGGTAGCGGAGATCACCACAGACCTCGCCATTCGGACTGAACCGGCGCTCACTGACCCGACTTTCACGCCCCAGACTGACAATCGTGGTGCAGCGAGTGCCATAGGAAGGAGAAACGATAAACGGTGGCGACAGAGCCCGTTCCCGGTCGAGGCCAACACCGGTGTCGGGAAGCTCGCTATCGGGGGCCGGCCGCCGGTCATCCATCAGGGCAAACAGTCGTTCCTGTTCTGTTTGGTCTGGCTGGCCTGGTTGACCGATCAGTTCCCGCATCCCCTTTGATAGCAGCCTGCTCTTGGGCCACGGTTCATCCAGGGCGCCATTGGAAAGCGCATGAACGCCGGCTGCAACCGCTGTCGCTGGCGTAGCGCTCGAACAGTACCAGAGCTGATCGTGATCACCGGCCAGAAGATTGAACGGACCATAGTCATCATGTCGCTGGTAGACGGCACTGACGTAATCCCCGGGCAAGGTCCGCGCCTGCAAGTAGGCCAGGGGCAATTCCCCCCGCGAGCGACTGCCTGGTCTGGCGCGGGGGTCACGATAGTTCGTCACCGCGGACCAACGGCCATCGCGTGTTACAGCCAGCCAGGTGCCACCGGCCACCTCATCACGCCCGGCCAGGAGCCCGCTTGGCCAACTCCACCAGGCCAGGGGCCTGGCGGGGCGATCATGAAACTCGTCGCGATTGGCGGCCAACAACAGATGGCGCGGTTGCCCGGGGGTGAAGTTGAAGACGATCAGGCACATCCAAAGCAAGTCCGTGTTTGGCAAGTTTCATCATTCCAGGCACCTTGAATAAATCACGGCTTCGGGCGCCATTGAACTATAGTACAGACCTTATCCGATCAGGTTTTTGTGAATGAATCATTCCAGCAACTGGCTCGCCGCCAGCCTTATCGCAGTGGGGCTTGTCATAGCCAGCCTGTTGATGGCCGGGGCCGTGCGGGATTTCCGCATCAGCGACCGCTATGTCGAAGTGAAGGGGCTGGCCGAGCGCGAAGTGGCGGCAGACCTCGCCATCTGGCCGGTGAACTACCAGTTGGCCGCCAATTCCCTGGAAGAACTGCGTCAGTTGATGGACCAGGCCGACGAAGCCGTGATCGCCTTTTTGAAGCTGCGGGGCTTTTCCGACGAGGAAATCACCCGCAACCCGCCGCGTATCAATGACCAGTGGCTCCATGCCTACGGCGAGCAACGCCCGGCCAACCGGTTCAGCGCCGAGCGCGGCCTGACGCTGAAAACGAGCCAGGTTGAAGCCACCCTGCGGGCCCTGCAGGATTCATCAGAACTGGTCGGCGAAGGCGTCATCCTGGCGCCCAACTGGGGTCAGGCCGCCCAGTTCCTGTTCACTGGCCTCAATGACATCAAACCCGACATGATCGCCGAAGCCACCGCCGATGCCCGCCGCGCCGCCAACCAGTTCGCCGCCGACTCCGAAGCCCGCATCGGCCCCATCCGCTCCGCCCGCCAAGGCTTCTTCTCCATCACCGAACGCGACCCCTCGACACCCGAAGTCAAGGTGGTGCGGGTTGTTACGACGGTTGAATATGTATTGAAATGACGGGTGAAAGGTAAAAGGTAAAAGGCGGTTGGCTGGTTTAGAGCGGTTGGCTGGTTGGCTCGTTGGCTGGTTGGCTGGTTGGCTGGTTGGCTGGTTGGCTGGTTGGCTGGTTGGCTGGGTTTCCGGTTTCCGGTTTCCGGTTTCCGGTTTCCGTCTTCCGTCTTCCGTCTTCCGTCTTCCGTCTTCCGTCTTCCGACCACCGACTACTGACGCACCGCACCCTCCCCCGCTCTACCCAAACACCAACTCCCCCCCCTCCGCACCCACCGTAATCGCATCCCCCGGCCCGAACTCTCCAGCCAGAATTCTTTGCGCCAGTCCGTTTTCCAGGCGCTGCTGAATCGCGCGCTTGAGGGGGCGGGCGCCATAGACGGGATCGAAACCGACATTGCCCAGCAGGTCGAGTGCCTGGTCGCTGATTTCCAGGGTCATGTCGCGGTCGGCCAGGCGTTTTCTCAGGCCTTCGATCTGGATCGAGGCGATGGCGCGGATCTGCTTGCGATCGAGCGGATGGAAGACGACGATTTCGTCGACCCGGTTGATAAATTCCGGACGGAAATGGGAGCCGACGACCTCCATCACCGCTGATTTCATGGTCTCGTATCCTTCGCCAGCCAGCTCCTGGATCCGGTCCGAACCCAGGTTCGACGTCATGACAATAACAGTATTGCGGAAGTCCACCGTGCGACCATGACCGTCGGTCAGACGACCATCATCCAGCACCTGGAGCAGGATATTGAACACTTCCGGGTGGGCTTTTTCGATTTCGTCGAGCAGAATGACCGAATAGGGGCGGCGGCGCACGGTCTCGGTCAGGTAGCCCCCTTCTTCGTAGCCGACATAGCCGGGTGGTGCGCCAATCAGGCGGGCGACCGAATGCTTTTCCATGAATTCCGACATGTCGATGCGGACCATGGCGCCTTCGGTATCGAACAGGAAGTTGGCCAGCGATTTGCACAACTCGGTTTTGCCAACACCAGTCGGGCCGAGAAACAGAAACGAGCCATTGGGCCGGTTCGGATCGGCAAGGCCGGCCCGCGAGCGACGGATGGCATCGGCAACCGCCTTGACCGCCTCATCCTGGCCAATCACCCGTTCATGCAATGCCTCTTCCATGCGCAGCAGCTTGTCGCGCTCGCCTTCGAGCATCTTGGAAACCGGAATGCCGGTCCAGCGCGAAACCACCTCGGCTATCTCTTCCTCGGTGACCTTGTTTCTCAGCAACTGGAAATGACCGGTGGCATCGGCCGACTCGGCCTGTTCGAGCTGTTTCTCCAGCTCCGGAATACGCCCGTGCTGCACTTCGGCCATGCGCGACAGATCCTGGGCACGGCGCGCGTTTTCCAGTTCGGCACGCGCTCGCTCCAGCGATTCCTTGATGTGGGTGGCGTCCTGGACCGATGCTTTTTCCGTTTTCCAGATCTCGTCCAGATCGGCAAACTCGCGCTCGAGTTCGTCGATCTCGGTCTCAAGGGTAGCCAGGCGCTTTTTCGACGCCTCGTCGGTTTCCTTTTTCAGCGCCTCACGCTGGATCTTGAGCTGGATCAGACGGCGCTCCAACCGGTCCATGGCCTCGGGCTTGGAGTCGATCTCCATGCGGATGCGACTGGCTGCCTCGTCCATCAGATCAATCGCCTTGTCGGGCAGGTTGCGATCAGTGATGTAGCGATGCGACAGCGTGGCCGCGGCGACCAGCGCCGGGTCGGTGATGTCGACGCCGTGGTGGACCTCGTAACGTTCCTGCAGGCCGCGCAGGATGGCGATGGTGTCTTCCACCGAAGGCTCGCCCACCAGCACTTTCTGGAAGCGACGCTCCAGCGCGGC
This sequence comes from Wenzhouxiangella sp., assembly GCA_041747995.1. Taxonomy (GTDB): domain Bacteria; phylum Pseudomonadota; class Gammaproteobacteria; order Xanthomonadales; family Wenzhouxiangellaceae; genus Wenzhouxiangella. The sequence continues at coordinate 721 of JBGTEC010000072.1, read as the reverse complement.
ATCCTTTTCGATATTCTCTCGGTACTCGTTCAGGGTGGTGGCGCCAACACAATGCAGTTCGCCGCGCGACAGCGCGGGCTTGAGCATATTGCCGGCGTCCATCGAACCCTCGGCCTTGCCGGCGCCGACCATGGTGTGAATCTCGTCGATGAACAGGATGATCTGACCTTCCTGTTTTTTAAGATCATTGATCACCGCCTTCAGGCGCTCTTCGAACTCACCTCTATACTTGGCCCCGGCAATCAGCGCGCCCATGTCCAGCGACAGCACGCGCTTGTTCTTCAGGCCTTCGGGTACCTCGCCATTGACAATGCGCTGGGCCAGACCTTCAACAATGGCGGTCTTGCCCACGCCCGGCTCGCCGATCAGCACCGGGTTGTTTTTGGTCCGGCGCTGCAGCACCTGGATGGTGCGACGGATTTCCTCGTCACGACCGATCACCGGATCGAGCCGCGACTGCTCGGCCCGCTCGGTCAGGTCGATGGTGTATTTCTTCAAGGCCTCGCGGCTGTCCTCGGCATTGGGGTCATCGACCTTCTCACCGCCGCGCACGGTCTCGATCGCCTCTTCAATCGCCTTCTTGGTCACCCCTGCCTTGTGCAGCAGTTCGCTCAGACGAACCTTGGCATCGAGCGCGGCGAGCACGTACAACTCCGAGGCAATATAAGCATCCCCCCGGTCACGTGCGATCTTGTCGGTCAGGTTGAGCACCCGGCTGGCA
>JBGTEC010000071.1:0-4997 GCA_041747995.1 Wenzhouxiangella sp. | reverse complement strand
AAATCCATGCTCGGCAAAGTGGTCCACGGTGTGACCGAAAGTCGGCGCCAGGTGGGCGCCGGTAGCGATCACGCGCAGATCCACGTCCTTGGCCGCCTGCAATTCCTTGAGGATCCAGAAAAGATGACCGTAGTCGGCCCTTGAGGTGCTGATGACCGCGATTCGGCGCTGTTGGCGTGGCATGGGCTCAGATTGCAATCGTTGTCTCCCGGTGTCAAAATCAGCGGCTTGCCTCGCTCCATTCTGAGCAGGCTGAACCCTTTGGTCAGACAAGTATCCCAGATGTCCAAGTACGCTTGCCGCAAATCCGCTTTCGGACTCCGGCCGTCGGTGGGTTGATGGTGAACAAGTCAGACCCCGAAACCACAGGACCCGAATCCAACGATCACAGCGCAGATGAGCTGAGAGCCTTGGGGGCACGCGCCAGGGCCTTGCAGCAGCGCATGGCCCAAGTCGAGGCCAGCCGCCAGGAGCGCTTGAGCCCACCATTGGGGCTGGTTTCCTCGTGGCTGATTGCCTGCAAGCTGACTGTCGGTCGGATTCTGCGCCGAAGCGCGTGGGGACGCGCTTTGCTGGCGCGCTTGCGAAAAACAGCCGTGGCTGCGGCGTCAGGACCACAACTAGAGGAGCCCGAATTCGATCGCGAGGCCCAGCGGCAAGCGGCCGAACAGCTTCTGGATCAGTTCCTTGCAACCGAAGAGCGACTGGGTCTGCCGGCAGTCGTCCAGCCGCGGGTCACGATCATTCTGGTGTTTTACAACCAGGCGGCCCTCAGCCTCAAGTGCCTGCGTTCGATGGGTGAGCACGTCGACCTGGCTGCCGAGATCATCATCGTCGACAATGCATCCTCGGATCGTACTGAGCAGTTGCTGGACCGGATCGACAACGACCGGATCATCGCCAACGCCGACAACCTGGGATTCGTCGCCGCAGTCAACCAGGCGGCTAATCTGGCTCGTGGCGACCATTTGCTGCTGCTCAACAACGACGCCGAACTGACCCCAGGGGCACTGGACGCGGCCGTGAAGACGTTGGAGTCGGCCGACGATATCGGTGCGGTCGGCGCGCGCATCGTACTGTTTGATGGACGTCTTCAGGAGGCCGGCAGCATCATCTGGTCCGATGGCAGTTGCACCGGTTACGGACGTGGAGAGCATCCCGAGCAGCCCGAATTCATGTTTCGGCGCGACGTCGATTATTGCTCCGGGGCATTCATGCTGACGCCACGATGGCTGTTCGGGGAACTGGGCGGGTTCGATACCGTTTATTCGCCGGCCTATTACGAGGAGACCGACTATTGCGTTCGTTTGCGCCAGCGGGGGTTTCGCACGGTTTACGAACCGAGCGCGATGATTCGGCATTTCGAGTTTGCCAGCAGCGGTGGTTTTGCCGCGGCTGGTGAACTGCAGCATCGTCATCGCGAGCTGTTCCGACGGCGCCAGCGTGAATTTCTGCGTCACCAGCATTCGCGTTCGGACGGCAACCTGCTGGCGGCCCGAACCGGCGGCGAGCACCGACACCTGCTGGTGATCGATGACCGTGTGCCGCATGCCAGCCTTGGCGCTGGCTACCCGCGCTGCCGTGAAATTTTGCGTCAACTGGTGGCCATGGACTTCCAGGTCACCCTCTATCCGTTGCAGTTTTCGGGCGACGGCTGGCCTGCGGTCTATGAGACGCTGCCACCCGAAGTCGAAGTGATGCTCGATCGCGGTAAGGCCGGGCTGGCCGACTTTCTTGGCGAGCGCAGGGGTCTGTACGAAAAGATCGTCGTCAGCCGGGCTTCCAACATGGAAATCGTCGGTCGTCTGCTCAAGCGTGATCCATCGCTCGGCCAAGGTGCTGAGATTGTCTACGATGCCGAGGCGTTGATGGCGCCGCGCGAAGTGCAGCGCCTGCGCCTGATCGGACACTCGGTCAGCGACGAGACAGCTACGACAATGGTGGCCGATGAGATCGCCCTGGCCGCACCAGCAAAAAGCGTGATCGCGGTTTCCGAGTCGGAAGCGGGTCAATACCGCCAGGCCGGATATAAGCACGTATGTGTGCTTGGACACAGCTTGCCGATGAGCCTGACTGAAGCGCGCCTGACCCACCGAGCGGGGTTGCTATTCGTGGGCGCCTTGCGCCACGCCGAGTCACCGAATGTGGATTCCCTGAACTGGTTCTGCGCCAACGTCTTGCCGCTGCTGGAGCCGCAGTTGCCCGACCAGGCACTGCTATGGGTGGCTGGTGACGCCAGCTCGGACCTGGTTGCGCGCCATGCCGGCGGTCGGGTGCGATTTGTCGGACGCACCGACGACCTCGGCCCCCTGTACAGCGCCTGCCGGGTCTTTATCGCCCCGACACGCTTTGCCGCAGGAATACCCCACAAGGTACACGAGGCCGCAGCCCACGGTATACCGGTCGTAGCCACTTCCATCCTCGCCGGTCAGTTGGGGTGGCACCTCCGCGACGAATTGCTGGTCGCCGATGAACCGGGAGAGTTTGCAGCATGCTGCGCCGAACTGCATACCGACGATGCGTTGTGGCAACACATCCGAGATCGCGCCGCCGCCGCCGTCGCCCGCGACTGCGCCCCAAACCTCTTCACCACCCGCCTCCACGAAATTTTTAAATCCGTCTGACTTTTCATTAAAGAAAGAAAAGTCCACCACAGAGGCACAGAGATCACGTCTCCCGTCTCCCGTTCTTTTTCCTTTCACCTTTCACCTTTACGCCTTTCCCCCTACAAAACCCTCCACCCAATCCAGATCAAACAGAACAGAACCAGAAATCCGAAGCCTGTCCAGGCCAGCGCCAACAAGCCTCGGCAGGGTTGATGGTCGCTTGGTGTGTGTTCGCTGGTCAAAAGGCGAATATTGAGCCAGGCCAAAACCGGAGCGGCCAGGAAAGAGAGCGTGGTGGCAAAGTCGATCAGGGCGGTAAAGCGGCTGCCGAAGTAGTGAATGATGATCAGCGCGCCGATGCTGACCAGCAGCAGGGCGGTGACGTAGCGGCCGCGGTGAAGGTTGGGAGCCTTGTCCTCCTCGTCGGCCGCACCGCTGATTTCGATCAGGGCGCGGATCACGCGGGGATAGGCATCGGTGACGGCCAGGGTGGTTGAAAACATGGTGGTCAGCGCCGCCACGGCAATCAGCGGGCGCGCCCATTCCCCCATGCTGATGGCGTACAGGTCCACCAAGCTGGCTGAAAACGCCACTGCCGAGGTTGGAAATCCGTCACCGGAGTTGTACATCACCAGTGCCCCCAGCAAAACAAACAGCGCCGCCAGTACTGTTGCGCCGATATAACCAATCCGGAAATCCAGCACTGCATGCGCGACGCTGGGCATCTTGCCGGTCTGTTCCGCCCGCTCGAGGGTCCACAGGGAATGCCAGGCAGCAACATCCAGCGGAATTGGCATCCAGCCCAACAGGGCGAGGACAAACGCAAATACGGTGGCCGTCCACACATCGTCCCAGCCAGCCACGGGATGCATCGCCTGCCAGTCGGGACCGGCGCCGATTGCCAGCGCCACAGCCGCCAGGGTGGAGACGGCCAACGCCGACATGATGATTTTCATCATCAGGTCCAGGCCCCGGTAGCGGCCAATCGCCAGTACCGCGATGCACGAGGCCAACACCCCGAACGACAGCAGTGTGATGGACACGTCGAGCCCGAAAACCAGCCCCGCAAGTCCGGCGGTTACCAGCGTCACACTGGCCTGGATGATGAACATGGTGCCCAGCGTGAGAAGGGTGAACAGACCCAGCGCCCAGTCGCCCAGGCGCTTGTAACCGCGAATCAGACTCTCGCCGGTCGCGGCAGCATAGCGCGGCCCGAATTCCAGAAATGGGTATTTCAGCACGCAGGCAATAATGACCACGCCCAGCAGCGCCAGGCCGTATTCGGCGCCTGCCCGGGTGGCCTGGACCAGGTGAGAGACGCCGACGGCAGCGCCGGCCATCAGCAAACCCGGGCCGATCGCGGCGCGCAGGGGGTGTTGGTCTGGATTCATTATTTTCTATCTCCGTGACTTGTGGCACTGGGGGCGAGCCGGGCTGGGCGCGCTATGCTCCCATTCTTCTTTTATCAGGATGCATCAACCCATGGTCAGACGCACTTTCAAATGGCTGGGAATCGGATTTTTGGCGCTTATCCTGCTTGCTGGCGCGCTCGTCGTCAACGTTATCTGGTTCAAGCCGGTGACTTTGAATCTGTACTTCGAGCGCACCTTTCTGCAGTTTGGCCTCGACAGCCCACAAGCCCTGACCATGCTCGGCATCCTGGATGCGCTGCCGGTCAAGTTCTACCAGGGCAAGCTGGATGAGGTTTCGGTGGCTCGGACTGAGTCGATGAATGAGTGGATGAGTGACAGCCTGGCCACGCTGCATCGTTATGACCGGGACCGCTACGAGGGGCAGAAGGCGCTCTCGTACGACATCTTCGACTGGTTCCTGTCACGCCAGGTCGAGGGCGCGAGCTGGACCTGGCATAACTACCCGGTCCATCAGATGTTCGGCATTCATACCGGCCTGCCCAACTTCATGCTCCAGCTTCACCCGATTCGCAACGAACGTGACGTCGACTTCTACCTGGAACGTCTGGGCCGGTTCCCGGACGCCTTTGGCGGGACGGTCGAGGTTCTGCGCGAGCATGAACGACGAGGCGTGGTCGCGCCACGATTTGCGGTCGAAAAGACCCTGGAATCAATGCGCGATTTCATCGATCAGCCCGTGACCGAGAATCCGCTTTATGTCGAGTTGCTGGCCAAGGTTGACGAGTTGGAAGGTTTTTCCGAACAGCGTCGCGCCAGTTTGCCGGAGGAATTGGCCAGCGTGATCGGTGATTCGGTCTATCCCGCCTTTGAAACCTTGATTGCCTATCAGGACACGTTGCTGGCCAGTGCAACCAGCAACGACGGGGTCTGGCGTCTGCCCGACGGTGACGCGTATTACGCCTGGGCTGCCCGTTGGCACACCACGACCGACTATACCCCCGACCAGATCCACCAAATT
>JBGTEC010000070.1:0-19262 GCA_041747995.1 Wenzhouxiangella sp. | reverse complement strand
CGTTGAGGTCATCCAGGAGGTGGGAAACGTCCATTCAGGCTCGGGATCCAGAGCCCATCAGATCGAACCCGTGTCCCGCCGCTCGATCGCCCGGAATCCGATATCGCTGCGAAAGAATGCGTCTTCAAAGCCGACGTGGGCCAGCCAGGTCAGGGCCTGGGCCTGAGCATTGGCGACACTGGAACCCAGAGCCGTCAGGCATAAAACCCGGCCGCCGCTGGTCACGACGCGACCTTCATCATCCTGCCGGGTGCCAGCGTGAAAGATCTTGACGTGATCCGGAAGCTCGATATTCAGCCCGGTGATCGGCCGGCCCTTTTCATAGCTCCCGGGATAACCGCCGGCGGCCATGACGATCCCCAGGGCGACGCGCTCGTCCCATTCCAGGCTGACCTCATCGATCTCCCCTTCAAGGGCCTTCAGCAATGCCTCAATCAGGTCTGACTTCATGCGAAGCAGAATGGGCTGGGTTTCCGGGTCGCCAAAACGGACATTGAATTCGAGCACCTTTGGCCCACGCGGCGTCAACATGACGCCAGCGTACAGAAAGCCGGTGAAATCGACGCCGTCTTCAGCCAAACCCTTGAGCGTGGGTTCGATGATCTGACCCATGATCTGCTGATGAACCTCGTCGGTGACGACCGGAGCGGGCGAGTAGGCACCCATCCCGCCGGTATTGGGCCCCAGATCGTCGACGTCACGGCGCTTGTGATCCTGGCTGGAGGCCATGGGCAGAACCTTGCCGCCAGCGGCAATGACAATGAAGCTGGCCTCTTCGCCAACCAGGAATTCCTCGATGACCACGCGGTGACCGGCGTCGCCAAAGGCCTGTCCCGACAACATGTCCTCCAATGTGGAGCGGGCGAGCGCTTCGGTCTCGACAATCACCACACCCTTGCCGGCCGCCAGACCATCGGCCTTGAGAACGACAGGAAAACCAATGGAGCGAATGTAGCGCATGCCCTCTTCGACATCGCTGACGACACCGTAACAGGCCGTTGGAATCTTGTGGCGCGACATGAACTCCTTGGCGAAGGCCTTCGACGATTCGAGTCGGGCGGCGTCGGCTGTGGGCCCGAAGCATTTCAGGCCAGCCTCGGCGAACCGGTCCACCACGCCAGCAGCCAATGTCGCTTCCGGGCCGACAATGGTCAGGCCGATGTTTTCATCGAGGGCCAACCCGAGCAGACCGTCGATGTCCTCAGCGGACAGCTCGACATTGCGAACACCCGGTTCGAACGCGGTGCCGGCATTGCCGGGCGCGACCAGCACCTCGTCGACCAGGGACGATTGGGCGGCCTTCCAGGCCAATGCATGCTCACGGCCGCCGCTACCGATTACAAGGACTTTCATGGGGTGGTCCGATTGAAATTACAACTTACATTGTATCGCACGCCAGCCAATCGCCTGCACCCGCGGAAGCTCCGGTTGAGGTCAAGATCCTGTGGCTAGAACCATCCGTCCTGCATCGCCAGGCAGGTGTCGTCCAGGTTTTGCAGCACGGTGATGTCCCGGGCCACGGTCGGCAATTCCCAGGCAAAGAAGTAGCGGGCCGCCTGCAGCTTGCCTTGGTAGAAACATTCATCAGCGGCCGATGGGTCATCCGCCAGACGATGTGCGGCCACGTTGGCCTGACGAAGCCACATCCAGGCCACACTGACATGACCGAATAGCCGGAGGTAGGCCGACGCGTTGGCCAATGCGAGATCCGGTCCGTGATCGGCCATGGCCTTGCCCAGGTGTCCGGTGACCGTTGCGAGTTGGTCCAGCCTTTGTTCCAGCGCCAGCGCCCAAATTCGACACCGCTCCTCGTCCTCGCTGGCGCTTGCGATATCCCTGCGTATCGCTTCATCCAGCAAGGCCAGTCCTTTTCCTTTTGCCAGCCAGACTTTGCGACCCAGCAGGTCCAGCGCCTGGATACCGTTGGTCCCTTCGTGAATCGGATTGAGTCGATTGTCTCGCCAGCATTGCTCGACCGGATATTCACGCGTGTAGCCAGCACCGCCGAGGACCTGGATCGCCAGATCGTTGGCCCGGGTGCCGTACTCCGAAGGCCAGGCCTTGATCACCGGCGTGAGCAGGTCAAGCAGCGTTTCGGCATTTGCGCGAGCCTGTTCGTCCGGGTGGGTCTGGCTATCGTCGACCAATCTGGCGCCATACAGGCAAAGCGCCATTGCGCCCTCCACGTAGGATTTCTGCGCCAGCAGCATGCGGCGTACATCGGCGTGCTCAATGATTCGAACCGGCGGACTTTGCGGATCCTTGCTTGATGGCAGCCGACCCTGGCGGCGATCACGCGCATACGCCAGGCTGTAAAGGTAGCCGCGATAGCCAATGGCCGTGGCGCCAAACCCGACACCAAGCCGGGCCTCGTTCATCATCTGGAACATATACTGCAGGCCCTTGTGCGGCTCACCCACCAGTTCGCCGTGGCAGGGTGCATCGGCGCCCAGGCTAAGAGCCGTGGACGTCGTGCCGCGATAACCCAGTTTGTGAATCAGCCCGGCCAGCGATATGCCGTTGCGGGTGGCCGGCTGACCCTGCTCGTCGAGCCGGTACCGGGGCACGATGAACATCGAAATGCCCTTGACCCCGGGCACAGCGCCGCGGATGCGGGCGAGCACCAGGTTGATGATATTGTCGCTGAGCTCGTGCTCGCCGCCGGAAATATAAAGCTTGGAGCCATTGATCAGGAAATGTCCCTGGTCGGTAGGTGTCGCCGTGGTGGTCAGGTCGGCCAGCGAGGATCCGGCATGGGGCTCGGTCAGCGCCATGGTTCCGCTGAAGCGGCCGGTCAGCATGGGCTGCAGGTAACGGGCACGCTGCCGGTCCGATCCGAAGGCCCGGATGACGTTGGCCGCCGCGGTGGTCAGAAACGGATAGCCGGCCGTGCCCGGATTGGCAGCGGTGAAGAATCCTGAGCAGGCGGTCATGATGGATTCCGGTAGCTGCATGCCACCGAGCGCTTCATCATAGCGACCGGCGATGAACCCGGCCTCGGCAAAGGCATCGACCGCCTTTTTGACCTCCGGGATCATTTCGACCCGACCGTCGACGAATCGCGGCTCAGCCCGGTCAGCTTCGGCATTGTGGGGTGCAAACTGCTCCCGCGCCAGCCGATCGGCCGATTCGATGACCGCATCGAACGTGTCCCGGTCGTGGTCGCGGAAACGGTTGCGCGCACACAGCGATTCAGTGTCAAGCACTTCGTAGAGTTGAAACGCCAGGTCGCGCCGGTCGATCAATGTATCCGACATGAGTCTTGTCTCCCAGGAATGAGTCTTTGGTCTGAGCGCATCCTATTCTGGCAGTTCCTTGATACCACGTTTGCCGTCATGGGTGCCCTGTGCAAGGCTGATGGCCGGGTCAGTCGCGAGGAAATCCGGGTGGCCGAGCAGTATTTCGACAAGCTCGCCCTGTCACCGGAACAGCGCCGGACGGCACGGGATTCATTCACCCGTGGCAAGGCCGAGGGCTTTGATCTTCCTGATTAGCGTCGTGTCTCAGTGATTCTCAGGTTTTGAGAAGCCGAGGGGCGATTATTGACCTACATTCAGTGCATTACAGGTCGATACGTCATGTCACAGTTTCAAAAGTCCTTATCGCTCAAGGAATTTCTCAACAAGTTTGCCACAGAGGAGACCTGCCAGCAGGAGCTGGAGAGGATTCGCTGGCCGGATGGGTATGCGTGTCCCCGATGCGAGAACCGGGGGCACCGCTGCTTTCGGCGTGGGGGTCGGAAGATGTTTGAGTGCAGTCAGTGCGGTCACCAGACTCATCCCGGCGTGGGTACGATTTTCACCGATACCAAGCTGCCCCTGACCACCTGGTTCATTGCGATTTATCTGCTCACCCAGTCAAAAACCAATGTCTCGGCCCTGGAGCTGACCCGTCACCTGGACGTCTGCTATCGCACGGCCTGGCGGATGAAGCACAAGATCATGGAGGCCATGACGCAACAAGAGTCGAGCCGTCAATTGCAGGGTTTCATCGAGATCGACGATGCCTATCTGGGCGGTGAGCGTAATGGCGGCCTTCGTGGCCGAGGATCGCCCGGAAAACAAGCATTTATCATGGCTGTATCGACGGACCGCGAAGGCCGGCCGCACAGGGCCGTGGCCGACCCCGTGGCGCACTTCAGCAAAGCTGAGGTCGGCTTGTGGGCTAAACGAAGACTCGGTGCCAATGTCCAGGTGTTTTGCGATGGACTGGGTGGTTTCTACGCGTTTGATGACCTTGGGATCGCGCCTGAGCGAATGCCATCAGCCCCAGGCCGAAAATCGGCCCAGCATCCGCGTATGAAATGGGTCAATACGGTTCTCGGAAACATCAAGCGGGCCATGGATGGGCGCTATCATTCGATCCGGCAGCAAAAATACGCCCACCGATATCTGAGCGAGGCCACTTGGCGCTTCAATCGACGAGGAACGATGACTGGTATCATGCACAAATTGATTGTCGCCTCAGTGGCCTGTAGCACTCTCACCGAAAGCGTTCTACGGGACACCAACCCGTATGTCACTGAGACACGACGCTAATCAGGATTCTTTATGGGTGCGACGTATCAAGAGTCCGCGCTTGACAACCTTCCGATAGAGCTTCTTCGTTCGCGAAACCGCCCTATCTCCATTGCTGTCTGGAGGCAAGGGGTCGTGCCATATGCTGTGCACGGCGTTATAAACTCTGATTATTCAGGTAACAAACTTTATGAGAAACCCGCTGGGATTTTTTGTTGAATTAATGCGTCAGCCTGTATGGATACCCATCTGGGTGGTGTATTTGATGATTATCAATTTGGCGAGTATCGGTTTTTGGCATGAACCACTAGCGCAGCTCATCTTTATTACTTTCATGGTATCAGCGATGCTGATGATGGCACTATATTCGCGATTCGGATTTGAAAGAATTCTGGGATTAGGTCATATTTTTTGGGTTCCGCTGCTCATATATATTTTGATGCTGATTCCGGCTATGGAGGGCGGATTCCAAAGCTACCTGGTGCTTTTGGCAGTTTCCATCGCGATTTCCCTGGTATTCGATGTTGTTGATGTATGGAAGTACTTTGCACGCCGAGGGGGTTAAAACCACCTTATTCGCCACCCTTCCGTACGAAACGTCCCAGCCTCAGCACCTGGCTGTGTCGCAGTAGGCGGGGTGGTGAACAAGGTGGGTTATAACCACTGATCGACCTGTTCAGCCTGCAGCAGTCGATGCTGCGCGGTGATGGCGGGAGGCGTTTAAATACTTACACCTTCATAAATTTTGCAGGCAACATGGCATGAACCAGGAAGAGGAAAGCCGGCCAACGCTGGTTCGCGTTATTTCACGTTGGCAGATCGTTGCCCTCTCGGTCAATGGTGTGATCGGCAGTGGCATTTATCTGCTGCCGGCCAGCGCAGCGCTGCTGCTCGGTCCAGCCAGCCTATGGGCCGTGCTGCTTGCCGCGCTGGCGGTGGCGCTGGTTGTCCTCTGCTTCGCCCAGGCTGGCAGTTATTTCGATCAGCCCGGCGGCGCCTACCTCTACACGCGTGAGGCCTTTGGTGATTTCGCCGGCTTTCAGGTCGGTTGGATGACCTGGCTGACACGAATCTCGGCGGCTGCGGCCCTCAGCAATGGTCTGGCGATGGCGGTTGCGCAGCTGTGGCCGGCGGCGGCTTCGGGGTGGGCCAAGGCACTGGTGATTCTGCTCGGTCTCGGTCTGGTGACCGGCTTCAACCTGGTTGGTGTGCGTTCAGGTGCGCGGCTGTCGGTGGCGCTGGTGATCGGCAAGCTGCTGCCGCTGGTTTTCCTGATCGTGGTCGGTGTGTTTTACATCGACTGGTCACGGCTGGCCGTGGACGTGTTGCCGGGGCGTGCTGGACTGACTGAGGCGGCGCTGCTGCTGCTATTCGCCTACGCCGGGTTCGAGAACACCGCGGCAGCGGCCGGTGAGTACCGCAACCCGAAACGCGATCTGCCGTTCGCACTGCTGGCAACGATCACGATCGTTACCCTGGTGTACTTCGCTATCCAGGCGGTGGTCCTCGGCACGTTGCCTAATGTGGCCACCTCGACTTCGCCATTGGCCGAGGCTGCTGGTGGATTTGCCGGACCCGGCGCTGTGCTGCTGCTTACGGCGGGTGCGGTGGTGTCGATCCTCGGCACCATCAGCAATACCACGCTGTTCGGGCCGCGTTACCTGTATGCGCTGTCGCAGGACGGCTACGGGCCGGCGGTGTTGGGCCGCGTGCATCCGCGCTGGCGTACGCCGGACCTGGCGATTTTGCTGCAGTTCGTGCTGTCGCTGTTGCTGGCATTGAGCGGTTCGTTCGTCGAGCTGGCGCTGCTGTCGGTACTGGCGAGGTTGTTCGCCTACGTGGGCACTGCGTCTGCGGTGCTGGTGCTGCGAAAGCGCTTTGCCGGCAAAGAGGGGGCATTCGAGTTGCCCGGCGGCCCATTGATTCCGCTACTGGCCATCGGCCTGTCGTTGTCGCTGCTGACGGCTGCCAGTTGGCGAAACCTTGCCATGGCCGGGATCGCGGTGGCGGTGGGTGCGGTGATATTTGTTATGCGGCGACGTACCAGAACCCCCTGAGTGCAAGACCCGAACAGGCATTCTGGCGTTCAACTCATCTGGGGCCGGACACGAAATGCAATGATCCCTGCCCGGCGCAAGTGGCGCAGGGCGTCCAGAAATGCCCTCTCATTCAGCCCGCCGCCCGCGATGCGGAGAAATAGATCGTATCCACTGGATTGACCATCAATGCCTTCCAGAATGGGTCTGGCTGCCGGCGGAATTCGATAACGGGCCGTGCCCCAGGGCTTGTCGACGACGACGGTGATGGTGTCCGCACCCCGCTGGCGGAAATCTCTCTCGATTTCAATACCACGCGCAATGATATTCGGATAGAGCTGGCGAATATCCTTGAAGCTATCGGTCTTGACTAGCATCCGGTCTTCAATCACGACGGCATCAATGGCGGTATACAGCAGGCCGAACAACGCATCGGCAGGTGTTTCAACAATGGGCTCACCCATGACGTTGAACGACGTATTGATCAGGATTGGTACACCGGTATGCTCCTCAAAGCGCCGAACCAGTTCATAGAAGCGCCCGTTTCGGACCTGGGTCAGTGTTTGCAAACGGCCGGAACCATCTTGATGAACCACCCCGGGGACCCGCTGGGCCTGGTCCGGGTAAAAGTCGAAGGTACGCAACATGAACGGACTGGTGGGGTCGTGGCCAGGCAACTGGAACCACTCACCGACCTTCTCGTCGAGAATGGCTGGCGCGAACGGTCGGAATGCCTCTCGGTGCTTGACCTTGAGGTTGAGATTGTCCTTGGCATCCGGCCGCCGCGGGTCGGCAACGATACTGCGTTGACCAAGTGCCCGCGGGCCGAGCTCGGACCCGCCCTGAAACCAGCCAATGATCTTGCCCTCGGCGAGACGCTCGACGGTGGCGTCGATCACATCGATGCATTGCACTTCACGTATGCACGGAATCTGTTCGATGGCCTGGTCGATTTCGGCGTTCGTATAGGTACGCCCTGGTGCGTCATGCACGATGCGCCTGACCGCAACCCGATTGACACGTTCCGATTCCAGCATCCACAGGCCGTGATAGGCCGCGCCAATGGCGGGGCCGGAGTCTTCGGCCGCGGGCATGATGAATACCTCGTCGAATGCATTCATGGCGATGATTTTTTCGTTTGCCACGTTGTTGAGCGCGCAACCACCAACCAGGCATAGTCGACTGGAGTTGGTCAGCCGCAGGCTTTGCCTGACCAGGTGAAACATGGCTTGCTCAAGCGCCTGCTGCACGGAAGCCGCCAGATCAGCATGGCACGCCTGATCCTGCGGCCACCTGCGGCCGGTCTTGAATTGTCGGGGCAGCGTGTCGGAAAAAATGAACGCGCCATCAGCGTCGATCTCGAAAAAGTCCTCGACCGGATGACACGGTTGGCCGTACGCGGCAAGCCCCATGACCTTGCCGGCATCCATGGCATAACCAAAAATATAATCACTGACCGCCGAAAACATGCCCCCAAGACTGCCAAACTGAGCCAATCCGGCTCCGGTGCCGAGGATCTCGGCATTGGTAACCCACTGCCCAAGATGCTTTTCACTACATTCCAGCCCGGTCGGACCGGCAGCATAAATGGAGATGTTCTCGTTCTTTTCGCTCCGACCTGGAGCCTCGGCGAGCTTGATCACCGACCGCTCTGCGGCCGGGAGCCAGTCGCCTGAGCCGCCTTGGCCGTCGACAACCAGAATTGCCGAATCGTCGAATCCGGACTGCACGTAGGCGCCAATGGCATGGCCCAGGTGATGCGGAATCGACAGATATCGACCCTTCCACCCCTGCCGCCAGATGCTGGCGCCATGCATGCTCACGCCACTGAAATAGCAGCCGACAATCACATCGACCTGGTCAATGCTGATGCCGGCGCATGACAGGCAGTAGTTCACTGCCAGACTGTCCTCAAGGCGGCTAATCCGGGCTCGTTTTTCACCCTTCAATCGCTCTTCCTGAACGGCCGCAACGATCTCGTCGCCATGCAAAAGGCAGACAGCACCGTTATGCGAGGCGCTGTAGCCGAGAATCCAGGGCCTGTCCTTTGAGTTTGAATTCACGCTGATTCAACCAGCCGCTGACGCTACGGCAAAAAGGATGGTTACGCAGTCAGGAGGGTCATTTGGCATTGTTAAATCCGTGGTTTGAGGAAATGATAACGAAAACGAATCGCTACCTCGACCTGACGCTGCAAAATCCCCTGCAAATCAATGCAAGACCAAAGCCGCGCTGATTATAGTCACTTGATCACGACTGCGTCCAATGCGCCGAACACGAAACTGGTGAGCTGACACCTTGCCTGAAACTCCTCCTTGACACTTCACCTCTGAAGGTGGGAAACAGGTGAGCCTCACTTTTTTTGAATAGATCAGATAAATAGGCTCAGGCGATGTTCTCCCTGCCTGTTAAACCCGTTTTTGGCTACTGCTTTATGGCTTCGCGAAGAGTTTTGACAAACCCTGACATTGGTTCCAGAATGACTACGATAAACCAAAGAGGGATTCCCGATGACCCATCCGACTGTGCAAGCTTTAATGCTATTCCTCGTGACGACTTTGGCGTTGCCGGTCATAGCCGATACCGGCTCGCAGTTCAGCCTAGTCGATAGTGAGCTGGTTATTGAACGCATCGCTGAAGTGGGAGAGGTGAGCGTGGTGTTTCTACGATCGGACGGACTCTATCGTGCGCACACTTTCGCCGCGGATGAGCCGGTTCGGCTGGGCGGGGAGAAGATTGCCGAACTGGCCATGCCAGATGGCCGATACACTTTCGAGGCCCGGTTTCATCCAGTCGTTGATCCATCCCGGAGCACGCAGTTGCTTCAGGAGCGTGAACAGGGGTTCGTGACCGGTCAGGCCGCCGATACCGTGCCATTGTCCGGATCCATTACGATTGTCGATGGTGTCCTGCTCGGCGCCGCAGAAGGCGAGGTAGAGGCAGCCGAGCCGATGTCAGATGAGAGTATCAACGACTTTGTGATCAGTGACGACCTGATCGTTACGGGCAGTACCTGCATCGGGTTTGATTGTGTCGATGGCGAGACCTTCAGTTTCGATACCCTGAAATTGAAGGAGAACAACACGCGCATGACGTTTATCGATACGTCCAGTACAGCCGGTTTCGCTGCCGGTGACTGGCAGTTGCGGGCCAATGATTCTGCTTCTGGTGGTGCGGACCACTTCTCCATCGACTGGCTGGGAACGGATGCCAACGTTGGCAATAATAATCCGGCCAGCACCCCCTTTCGTGTTGACGGTGCCGCGCCCAGCAACGCATTGCGCATCGCCTCGACCGGTCGGGTTGGATTCGGGACGGCAACCCCGGTTTTGAATCTTCACATTGCGACCGGCAACACGCCGGCCATCCGGTTTGAGCAGAGCGCTGTGAGCGGATTCACTCCCCAGACCTGGGATATGGCCGGCAACGAGGCCAATTTCTTTATCCGGGATGTCACCAACGGCAGTGTGCTGCCATTCAGGATCCGGTCTGGCGCGCCGACCAGCAGTATCGATATCTCCCCTACTGGTCGGGTCGGCATCGGGACATCATCGCCTGCTGCCAGATTACACGTGAGCAATGGCGATCTGCGGGTCGATGGCGCCGTCTACCAGTTGTCCAGCCGGGCGCTCAAGACCCAATTCGTAGCGCTGGATCCCGCTGTGCTGCTCAGCCGGCTGGCCGGGCTGGATCTTGGGCTCTGGCGTTACCTCGACAAGCCCGACGGCGCCTCGCACTTTGGTCCGGCGGCGGAGGACTTCCATGCCTTGTTCGGCCTCGGCCAGACCGCCGATAGCATTGCCGTGGCCGATCTGGCCGGCGTCGCGCTGGGTGCGGCCCAGGCACTGAAGCGCGAGCTTGAAGGGAAAAACGATGAAATCGCGTCGCTGGAAGGTCAAATCGAGGCGCTCAACGATCGGCTGATGCGACTTGAGCGGTTGATCCGGCCGGCCGGCGAGGAGCAGTAAATCGTGGCCGCCGGTCGAGAAATAAATCGGGACAGTCATGTCCTGGCAGGCACCGCGTTGTTGCTTGGGTTGCTGTTTTCAATGCCCATCCAGGCCGGCTTTCTGGCCGGGCTGGTTCAGGATGCCTCCGACGGCAGTCTGAAAATGCTGGAAATTGATGTGCAGACCGGCCAGACGACTTCGGGTTCTGCAGCGATCGAGGATTGCTGCCTGGTCGGCATGGGCCTCACCGCCATTGATGCCGACAGTGGCCGGGTATTCGCATTTGGCCGTCGTTCTTCGGGCCCTCAGGCCGGTGAGCCGGCGCTGATGACTTTGAGCCTGGATGGCAAACAGGTATTTCATGTTGAACCCGAGCAGATCCCTCAGGCCTTGCTGGCCTATGACAGCCAGTCGGCCCGTCTGATCAGCGCCACACTGTCCAGCGCGCCGGAATTTGCCACGCGCTGGATTAGTCTCGATCCCGTGACCGGCCAAGTGGAGCAGATCGGGGCAGAGCAGAGCAATTGTTGCGAGATCGTGAGTGGCCTGGCGACCGTCGGCAGCCTGCCGACCGGGTCCCGGGTGGTGTATTTCATCGGGCGTCTGTTCGGCGTGGCGGAATGGCATTTGCTGGCTCTGGACCTGGCCAATGGCGATCTGACCGTTGTTGCCGAACTGCCGCCGGGCAACCCGGGTTTTCTGGTTCTCGATCAGCAGACCGACCTGCTTGAGGTGATGATCCAGACGGCGGTCGCCGACGCTTTGCGACTCTATCAGGTGGACCTGGACGACGGTTTGGTCTCCCTGGCGGCAACTCATTCGGTGGACGAGTGCTGTCTGGTCAGTCCGGGTGATGTGGCCAGCCTGGATCCAATTGACATGATCTGGTGGGTCGGCGGCAGTGGTTCGCGGCTGATCGGTCCGTCCGCCGGTTATTTTGCCCTGCAGGCCGACACCGATTCCAATGCCGTGCCGGACTGGTCGCTGGATGCTGATTTACGGCTGCACGCGCTGATGTTCAGCTTTTCGCGGCTGATGGATCTGTTGTTCCAGGACCGATTCGAAATGTAGCCGGATTTCCGGGCCACCGTTATTCAAACCGGTCATGAAACAAAGGCGCCGGACTGAGGGTGTGAATTTGATTAACTTCAAGGTCAGTATGGACATCGACGCGACCATCCGGCCAGGCGATGGTCAGGCGCTCAATCCGGTCACTCGGGCCCAGGCCGAAATGCGCTTCGATCGGGTCGGCTGAGAGAAAGTTGTTGCCAGCACGCAATTCCCGGGTCTGAGCCATTCCGCCAGCTTCCAGGGTCAGTCGTGCGCCTACACCGAAGGTGTTCGGTCCGGGGTGTCGCAGTCGCACGCGTAGCCAGTGATGATCGGGATGGCCGAGATTTCGATACAGTTGAGGCGACCCGGCGGCCTCGCCGAGAGCATGGCTGTTCTGGACCAGCACATCGATCTGGCCGTTGTTGTTGCTGTCGAAGCACAGCACGGCTCGGCCCTGTCCGGTGCTGTTGATCCCCATGGCGAGTGCCTTTTCCGTGAAGCTGCCATCGCCATTGTTGATGAACAGGCGCGCCGGCTGGTCGATAAACTGCGGTGCGTGAGACTGGTAGCCGTTGACCATGAACAGATCCAGCCACCCGTCATTGTTGAAGTCGGCGGCACAGGCGCCCCAACCCCAGCCACCCTCTCGCACACCGGCCTGGTCGGTGACATCCACGAACACGCCCGCTCCCGAATTCCGGTACAGGCGATTGCCGCTGGTTCCAAAGTCGGATGAGGGCTTGGCGGCCCAGATACTGGTCACGAACCAGTCCATTTGCCCGTCGTTGGTGAAATCACCGATGGTTGCACCCATGCCGTTCTCGTCGTCGATCACGGCAGTGGTGGCATCCACGAAGCGGCTGTCGCCCTGATTGAGAAGGACTCTGGAATGACCGAAGTCGGCCGCGACCAGCAGGTCCGGCCGGCCATTGCCGTTGAGGTCGGTGAAATGAGGGGTGAAATTGTACAGATCCGTGGCGTACGACTGGCCAATACCAGAATGCAGGCTGATATCCTCGAAGGTCGCCTCGCCCAGGTTGCGCCACAGATGACCATGGGTGGTGCCGCCTTCCGGCTGCCAATAGGCGATAAACAGGTCCAGCCGGCCCGATCCATCGATATCAGCCAGCGCCATGCCCTGGGCATCAAACTCGGAGGTCAGGCCACTGGATGCCGTGGCTTCTGAAAACTGGCCGGAGCCGTTGTTGAGAAACAGGCGCACAGGAGTCAATGGTGCTTCGGGATTGGTGTCAAGCCGCACCCCCCCGAGCAACAAATCCAGTGCGCCATTTCCATTGACATCGACTAAAATGGCGCCATTGACGATGCCGTCGATCGAACTCAGACCGGCCGCCGCCGTGCCGTCCTGGAAGTTGCCATCCCCTGTGTTGATATAAAGCCGGGGCG
This sequence comes from Wenzhouxiangella sp., assembly GCA_041747995.1. Taxonomy (GTDB): domain Bacteria; phylum Pseudomonadota; class Gammaproteobacteria; order Xanthomonadales; family Wenzhouxiangellaceae; genus Wenzhouxiangella. The sequence continues at coordinate 6,299 of JBGTEC010000070.1, read as the reverse complement.
GGTTCTCGCCACGCAATAAAATCAGGTCGTTGTAGCCATTGCCATTGACATCCCCAGCGGCTGCGCCGCCAACGTGCAAGTGTGTGACAAAGCGGAAGTCAAGCGTGAATTCGGCATTGGTCAAGCCACTGTCAGCGGCCGTCGCCTGATCAAAACCCTGCCATTGTGATTCGGCCGCCGCCATCAAGAGCAGGCCCGGTAGCGGCAGTATGCTGACGATTCGAACTGGCATCTTGCGCATAACGTCCGAGAGGCTGACTGGTCATTATCTGGTGATTGTCCGGTTGCCGTCCAGTAATCGATTGCCCTGTCAATACTTGGCGCCACGGCATTATAGCCGTGGCGCTCAGGTTTACCAGCGCGCGCCCAGCACCACGCCATAGGTACGCGGCCCGCGCCGGGACAGTTCATCGCCGCTGATCGCACTCACCGACAGCGGCACTTTGTCCAAGTCTTCCTCACGCTTCTGCGCGGTGACGGTTATTTTGTCGAGTTGCGTGAATCGTCCGCCATCGGCCATCTCGGTATCGGTCGCCTCCTGCGCGCTGGTGCCTGCCCAGACAAATGCCATTAGCGGAGCCATCAGGAATTTCACTCGGAACGTGCGCAAAGGAGGTTCTCCCTGGCGAAAGTGGAACCCCCCCCCCTCCATGGAGCGACGCGGTTGTGCTAACGTTAGTAGAGAGAACTTTCATATTCAAGTTTCATAGAGGAGTGATGGAGGAGTGATGGAGGAGTGATGTCGGCCAACCCGGTAGCACCCGCGGGTGATACGGAACCGCAATCGAGCGATTTGCCGTCAACCGTCCCGATTGATCTTCGTGCGCATTTGCCGTATCGGCTGGCGCACTTGTCGAACATGATGCGCCGGGCCACGACCGATTGTTATGTGCGCGGCATGAAAATCTCGGCGCGAGAATGGCGGGTATTGGGTATGCTCGGATTGAAGGGTTCGCTGACCCCGACCCAGTTGGCCGAACTGACCGCCATGGACCCGGCCACCATCACCCGGGCCGGCGATCGCTTGGTACAACTGGGCTATTGCCGGCGAATCCCCAACGACCTGGACAACCGAAGTCTGCTCCTGACCCTGTCGCCCGCGGGTCACCGCCAATGCGCAGCAATCATCCCGAAAATGGCCGGCTCGGGAGATCGCTGCCGCTCGGTGTTCAGTGCCGGAGAGCAGGCGCTGTTGTTCGAACTGCTGGACCGGCTGCAGAGGGAGCTCGAGGGTGGCCTGTTGTCGGAATGACGCGTCCACCTCTTAAGCGTAAATGCCGGCCAAAATACTGGCAATTTAGTTGAAGTTGCAATTATCATCGTGATTGTCAAATAATCTGGACTGCTCATCATGGCACTGGTTACCCCGCTTGGAAAAGGCGCATCGACTGAAGTCGATGCGCTGGCCGCTTTTTTCGATGAAACGCTCGGCTTTACGCCAAACAGTGTGCTCACCATGCAGCGCCGCCCCGAGATCGCCACCGCGTTCATCGCGCTCAACAAGGCGGTGATGGCCAACGCGCATCGCGTCACCAGCGAACAGAAGCGCCTGATCGGCCACCTTGCCAGCCTGTCTTCAGGCTGCCGCTATTGCCAGGCGCACACCGCCCTGGCGGCCAAGCGCTATGGCGCCAGCGACGAGCGCCTGCACGCTATCTGGGAGTACCGCGACAGCCCGCTGTTCACCGAGGCCGAGCGCGCGGCGTTTGACTTTGCCGTCGCGGCAAGCTCGGTGCCGAATGCCGTTGACGAGACCATCGCCGATGCCCTGCACGCCCATTGGACCGAAGAAGAGATCGTCGAGATCCTCGGCGTCGTCTCGCTGTTCGGCTTTCTCAACCGCTGGAACGACAGCATGGGCACCACGCTGGAATCCGGTGCCCGCACGGCAGCCAGCGAGCACCTGGGCGATGCCGGCTGGGAGGTCGGCAAGCACCGCTGATAGTAAAAGCCAAATCCAGCCTGCTGTGGTAGAACAGCGCCGGGGATAACTATGCGACGAGCGGATGGAGAATCAGGCCCTTGCTTGCAAGGTAGAATGATATCGATAACAATTGAGAGCTCGATCTCCAGGGAGGACTGTCTTGAAAAAAACCAGAATGCAATGGCCACTTTCGCTGCTCGTGGCAGCGACATTCGCCGCAGGCTGCAAACCCGGCCCCGACGTTGCGGCGGGCGCCCCCGCCCCGGACGGGGACGGCTCCATCGGCAACCGTCCACATATCGTCTTCATCACCTCCGACGATCACAGCGTGCCGGACCTGGGGGTTTACGGAAATCCGGTCATCACCACACCGAACATTGACCGGCTCGCCGGGCAGGGAATTCTTTTCAATCGCGCCTACGCGACCACACCGCAATGCAGCCCCAGCCGCGCATCGCTGGTGACCGGCCGGTCGGCCACGGCGACCGGAAACTCACGCCTGCACTCCCCGCTTCGTACCGAACATGCCAACATCATCGACGCGCTGAACCGCGCCGGTTACTTCACTGCGGCATTTCGCAAGATTCATCTGGGTGAAGAGGTCGAGGGCCAGTTTGCCTTCCGCGAAAGCGACGAAAGCGTCGGGTTCGAGGTCGCGTTCGAACAATGGGACGGTGAGCAGCCGGTGTTTCTGCATATCGGCTTCAACGAGCCGCACCGTCCGTACGAGGCCGGATACTGGGATCCGCCGCATGATCCCGACCAGGTGATCGTTCCCGACTACCTGCCCGACACCCCGGAAGTCCGGCATGAGCTCGCCCTTTATTATGACGAGATCGCCGAGATGGATCGTCAAATTGGCGAACTGATGGCGCTTCTAGAAGACCAGGGAATCGCCGACAACACCTTTGTCATCTTCGTCGGCGACAACGGGCTTCCGTTCCCCGGCGCCAAGGGCACGCTGTATGAGCCCGGCGTCCATGTACCGCTCTTCGCCCACTGGCCGGGTCAGATTCGGGCCGGACAGGTCACGGATCAAATCGTGTCGCTGGTCGACCTCGTGCCGACGGTACTGGAAGCGGCCGCGATCGAACCGTTTGCCGAAATCGAAGGACGCAGTCTGCTTGAAATGATGCGCGAACCACACAGCGCGGGCGTTCGCGAGTATGCGTTCAGCGAGCGCAACTGGCATGACAACCTGGACCTCAGCCGTGCTGTGCACGGCAAGCGCTACAAACTCATCCGTAATTACCTGCACGACCGGCGATACCGGCCGACCATGGATATTCAGAACTCCCTTTCCTGGTCTTCCATCGTCGAACTCCATGAGCGCGGCGAACTTGGCCAGATGCACACCGCGCGCTACTTTGCCGATCAACGGCCGCCATACGAACTGTTCGACCTGCAATCCGATCCGCACGAACGGATCAACCTTGCCGACAGCGAAGAGCACGCCGGGATTCGCGAGCAGCTGGAAGCGGCGCTGACCGAATGGATGCGCGACATCAACGACCCGCTACCGCCCCCACATGGCGAGTTGCCCGCGGCCGCCATCAAGGCGCTGCAAGAACAGGGGGTGGACCCGCGCGATCTGTTCCGCTGATGTTTTGCAGTGCCAGCCAACAGCACCCGGCATTCGGCCGACTGCCCGTACTGGCCCTGCTGGCAGGGCTGCTGGCCGCATTACCGAGCGGCTGCAAGGAGCATTCGACCGGGCCGGCCCCGGAGCCCCCTGCGGGAATGGTGCTTGTTCCTGGTGGGGCATTCACCATGGGCAGTAACAGCGGCTTCGCTGCCGAGCGGCCGGAGCACCGGGTTCGGATATCGCCGTTCTTCCTGGCCAGACACGAAGTCAGCGTTGCCGAATTCACCGTTTTCGTCGAACAGACCAGTTATGTCACGGATGCCGAACGCATTGGCTGGGCGGCGGTGTTCGATCCCGACGCGGGCAGCTGGAGGCGCGTCGACAGCGCCGACTGGCGCCAGCCGCTGGGCCCCGGATCAACCGCTGTTGAAGATCATCCGGTGGTGCAGGTTTCCTACAACGATGCGCTGGCCTATGCCGCCTGGGCCGGCGGGCGACTGCCGACCGAGGCCGAACGCGAGTACGCCGCCCGCGGCGGTCTGGAAAACGCCCGTTACCCGTGGGGAGACGAGCTCTACCCCGAAGGCGACCACCGCAGCAACATCTGGCAGGGGCGATTTCCGACCGACAATACCGGACAAGACGGTCATGTCATGACCGCGCCAGTGGCAAGTTTTGCGCCCAACGGCTACGGCCTTCATGACATGGTCGGCAATGTTTGGGAATGGACGGCGGACTGGTTCGCGCCCTACCCGCAGGCGGAGGCCGAACGCATCGATCCGGAAGGTCCGGAGCACGGGTCGGAGCGGGTGATCCGCGGCGGTTCGTGGATGTGCAGCTCCAGCTACTGCACCGGCTACCGCGTCACCGCCCGCCAGAGCAATGAACCGGACGCAGCCGGGAACAATCTCGGGTTCCGGATCGCACGCGACCTTGCGGTCCCGGCCAGAAATACCGCCCCATATCCATGAAGTCCATGAGTTCCGTCAGGTTGACATCCGTATGATCCGGCACGCGGCATTACCCAAAAATGTCTTGACAGCTGCAAGAACACGCGAATACGCTTGCCCAGCAGAAGATGATACGAATCGCGCCAAGAGGCGTTGTATGGGTATTCCGGTTGGGCGGCCCTCCCTCACTATCGTCCATGTCCCGGAGGGGTGAGCGCTACTGCCACGACTCACCGTTGCTCGTAGTAACAATCGGTTCTTTATAAGAGGAAGAATCATGAATAAAAACAACAAAAACAAATTGGTTCCAGCCATCATCACCAGTGCCCTCATGTTCGGTTCGTTTGGCCTGCATGCACAGCAGCCCGTGAATCAGGATGATGACGCCGGCCAGCAACAGGAAGCCGAACAGCGCGTTGAAGATCGCATGGTGATCCTCGGTACCCGTTCGCCGGGACGCACGGCAATCGAGTCACCCGTTCCTGTCGACTCGATCTCGGCTGAAGCCATGCAAGCCACCGGCCACACCGAAGTCGGACGCATGTTGCAAGCACTCGCGCCCTCTTTCAACTTTTCCAGTTCGACCATCAGTGATGGCACTGATGCACTGCGACCGGCGACCCTGCGAGGTCTTGGGCCCGACCAGACCCTGGTGCTGGTCAATGGCAAGCGCCGCCATGGCAGCGCGCTGGTACACGTCAACTCCTCGGTTGGCCGTGGCACGGCTGGCACCGACATGAATGCCATCCCGACAAGTGCGATCAAGCGCATCGAAGTACTGCGTGACGGTGCGGCGGCTCAGTATGGATCGGACGCCATTGCCGGCGTGATCAACATTGTGTTGCATGATCACAGCGATGGCGGACGCCTCAATGGACAGTGGGGTCAAACTGAAAAGGGTGATGGCACCTCGCGCCTGGCCAGCTTTAACCATGGCATGCAGCTTTTCAACGACGGCTTCCTCAACTTCACCCTGGAATATCGGAATCGTGATCGCACCAATCGTGCCGGGCTGCAGGGTGACTGCATCTTCGCCAATACCTGTACACCGTTGCCGGACGGCAGCTTCCTGACCGATGATCCGCGCGAAATCACCTTTGACCGCCGCAGTTTCCGTATCGGGGATTCAGATTCCGAACAGATTTCATCGGTGCTCAATCTCGGCATTCCGCTGACTCAGGATCTAGACTTCTACACCTTTGCCACTTACTCCAATCGCGAGAGCCAGTCCGGTGGTTTCTACCGCAATGCCGGCTCCGCCACTCAAAACCCGCGTTTCATGTTCGACGGTACGCCGGTCAATGGCGGTCAGGGCCTGTATCCCAACGGTTTTCTGCCGCTGATCAATACCGATATCGAGGACTTCAGCATCAATCTTGGCCTGCGCGGTAAACTGGCCAATGAATGGAACTGGGACCTCAGTGCCGGTTACGCTGAGAACGACTTCGAGTTCTTTATTTCCAATTCGCTGAATGCATCGATGGTTTCAGCCACCGGTACCAGCCCCCTTGAGGCGCGTGCGGGTGATCTTCGGCTGACTCAGCAAACGATAGACTTCGAAGCCTTCAGGCCCGTGCCCTGGGGTTCGATCGCCTTCGGCGCCTCCTACCGCGAAGACGGCTATGAACTCAATCCGGGTGAGCTGCTGTCGTTCGCTGACTTCAATCCCGATGTCCAGAATCCGGCCGCGCCCCCCGGTGCTGCCGGCATCCAGGTCTTCCCGGGATTCCGGCCGGAGAACGCAGTCGATGAAGACCGCGATTCGTATGCCGTCTACCTGGATCTGGAATACGACCGGATCGACCGCTGGCTGCTCAACGGCGCGGTCCGGTTCGAGGAC
>JBGTEC010000069.1:0-3624 GCA_041747995.1 Wenzhouxiangella sp. | reverse complement strand
TCATCGTCCAGTGCGGCGTGCATTTCATGGCCGAGACCTCCAAGATCCTGGCGCCGGGCAAAACCGTACTGCTGCCCGATCTCGGCGCCGGCTGCTCGCTGGCGGCAAGCATCACGGGTGAGGACGTGCGGCGTCTCAGGCAGCGCTACCCGGGCGTCCCGGTGGTGGTTTATGTCAATACTTCGGCCGAGGTCAAGGCCGAAGCGGATATCTGCTGCACCTCTTCCAATGCCGTCGAGGTGGTCGAATCCCTCGGCGCCGACCGGGTAATCTTCGCCCCGGACCGCTACCTGGGCCAGTGGGTTGCTTCCCAGACCGACATCGACATCATCCTCTACGATGGCTCATGCGAAGTACATGAAAAGTTCAGCGCGGCTGAAATCGCCACCCTGCGCGCCGAGAATCCCGGTGTCTATGTGCTGGCTCACCCGGAATGCCCGATGGAAGTGCTGGACGCGGCCGATTTTGTCGGCTCGACGGCGGCAATGAGCCGCCAACTCGACAAGGTCAAGACCCGCCAGGTGGTCATGATCACCGAATGCTCAATGAGCGACAACGTCGCCATCGAACACCCGGAACTCGACTTCATACGCCCCTGCAACCTGTGCCCGCACATGAACCGCATCACCCTGCCCAAGATCGTCGCCTGCCTGGAAACCCTCCAGCCGGAGATCACCGTGCCGGCCCACATCATAGGCAGGGCTCGCGAATCCGTAGAGCGGATGCTGGCGGTCTAGCCCACCGTGGGGTCTGCCCCCAGCAATTTAGCAACAGCACCCGCCAAATACGGTAAAATAAGCGGCTGCCTGGGCCAGAATTCCGGTTCAGGTGATCGTTAGTCCGGCGGTTTCGTCCCGGGCTCATAATGCTCTTTATCGTTCCGGCCGACACTTCGGGGGTCGGCCCAAATGCCTGCGACCCGACAACCGCAGGTCTGGAGGACTGTCAATGAATCTGTTTGAAACCATCCATACAACCGAGCATGAGCAAGTCGTGTTCTGCCACAACAAGGATGCTGGGCTGAAGGGCATCATCGCCATTCACAACACCACGCTCGGCCCGGCCCTCGGCGGCTTGCGCATGTGGCCTTATGCCACCGAACAGGAAGCGCTGGACGACGTGTTGCGCCTTTCCCGTGGCATGACCTACAAGGCAGCCGTTGCCGGTCTCAACCTGGGTGGTGGCAAGTCGGTGTTGATCGGTGATCCGCGCAAGGACAAGTCCGAAGCGCTGTTTCGCTCCTTCGGACGTTTCATTGATTCGCTTAACGGTCGCTACATCACCGCCGAGGATGTCGGCATTGATGTCAACGACATGGAATATGTGTTCCAGGAAACCGATAACTGCGTCGGCGTGCACCAGGTTCACGGTGGCTCCGGCGACCCGTCACCATTCACCGCCTTCGGCACCCTGCAGGGCATCCGTGCCTCCCTGATGCACAAGTTCAACGACGAAGAGATCGGTGATTACAGCTATGCCGTCCAGGGCGTTGGCCATGTGGGTTTCGAACTGGTCAAGCTGCTGCGTAATGAAGGCGCGAAGGTGTTTGTTACCGACATCAATGAAGAGGCCGTGCAGGCAGCAGTCAACCTCGGCTGCGAAGCAGTCGGCCTGGATGAAATCTATGATGTGGACGCCGATGTGTTTTGCCCCACCGCACTGGGCGCCATTGTCAACGAGCAGACCATCCCGCGCTTCAAGTTCAAGATTGTCTGCGGCGCCGCCAACAACCAGTTGGCCACCGAAGAATGCGGTAACGAACTCGAGCGCCGCGGCATCCTCTACGCTCCAGACTACGCCGTCAATGCCGGCGGCCTGATGAATGTCTCGATCGAGTTTGAAGGCTACAACCGCGAACGGGCCAAGCGCATGATGCGCACCATTTACTACAACGTCTCCAAGATCTTCCAGATCGCCGAACGTGATGGCATTCCGAGCTGGAAAGCCGCTGACCGCATGGCCGAAGAACGCATCACCACCATCGGCAAGCTCAAGCTTCCGTTCATGGGTCGCGCCCATCGCTTCCCGGGTCGTGAACGCGGGAATCACTAGAGGGCGGTAGAAAGGTAAAAGGTGAAAGGTAAGTGGCAACAAGTGAGAGGTAACAGGTGAAGCTTTCTGACGATATCGAAATGTTGAGGGAGACGGTGCGGCGTTTTGCCGATGACGCCATTGCGCCGCGTGCTGAGCATATCGATCAGTCGAATGAGTTTCCGCAGGAGCTTTGGGCTCAACTGGGCGAGATGGGGCTGCTGGGAATCACCATTCCGGCCGAATATGGTGGCGCCGACATGGGCTACCTGGCGCACCTGGTGGCGATGGAAGAGATCTCCCGCGCTTCGGCCTCGGTTGGGCTTTCCTATGGCGCCCATTCCAACCTTTGTACTGACAACCTGTACCGCAACGCCAACGACGCCCAGCGCGAGAAGTATTTGCCGAAGCTGGTATCGGGCGAGTGGAAGGGCGCGCTGGCCATGTCCGAGCCGGGCGCCGGGTCCGATGTGGTCGGCTCGATGAGTTGCCGGGCCGAGAAGAAGGGCGATGTCTGGATCGCCAACGGATCGAAGATGTGGATCACCAACGGCCCCGAATGCGATGTTGCCCTGGTCTACATGCGCACCGCCGGCAAGGACGCCGGCAGCCGATGCATGACCGCCTTCCTGGTCGAAAAAGACCAGCCCGGGTTCACCAAGGCCCAAAAGCTCGACAAGCTCGGCATGCGCGGCTCGAATACCTGCGAACTGGTGTTCGATAACTGCGAAATACCTGAAGAGAATGTGCTTGGTGAAGTCAACCAGGCGGTCAGCATTCTGATGTCCGGACTCAACTCCGAACGTCTGGTGCTCTCCGGCGGGCCGATCGGCATTATGCAGGCGGCCTTGGACAACGTTCTGCCTTATATCCGCGAGCGCAAACAATTCGGCCGTACCCTGTCGGACTTCGGCCTGATGCAGGCCAAGATCGGCGACATGTACGCCCTGCTCCAATCCTCGCGCGGCTTCGCCTACCAGGTCGCGGCCGACTTCGACGCCGGCGAAAAATCCCGCGTCGACACTGCCGCCTGCCTCCTGCACGCCTCAACCAGCGCAGTCCAGGTCGCCCTCGAAGCCATCCAGGCCCTCGGCGGCAACGGCTACATCAACGAATACCCCACCGGCCGCCTGCTGCGCGACGCCAAACTCTACGACATCGGCGCCGGCACCAACGAAATCCGCCGCATGCTGATCGGACGCGAACTCGCTAAGGGCGGTTAGCTGGTTAAGAGCGGTTGGCTGGTTGGCTGGTTGGGTTTCCGTCTTCCGACCACCGACCACCGACGCACCGACGCACCCCCTCACCTTCCCGCCTTCCCCCCTCCAACCTCGACAAATACTCCCTCCCGTCAAGCATCAACGAGCGGAACCCGTCGGCATCGTTCTCGTCGATACTGGCGGTGAGCATCAGGACTGCTTCCTGCAGTGCCGATCGGGCCATCGGCGCATATTCGTTGAGGCTTTGAATCTCGAAATACAGGTCCGGATTTTCGCCAGCCACGTCCCTGGCGATATCCAGTTGGCGCTGGAAGGTGGTGCTGGAGATACCAGCCAGTTGGTCCGCGCGCACGCCCGATTTTTCCAGGGCAGT
>JBGTEC010000068.1:0-1713 GCA_041747995.1 Wenzhouxiangella sp. | reverse complement strand
GCCGAAACCTGGCTTCAGGCTGGACAGACCACTCAGGCCGCTGCGATTCTGGCCACCATCAACGAGCAAGCGCTGAGCCGGGACCAGCATGCCCGACTGTTGCTGGCGCGCGCCGAACTGGCCCTGCTGGAAGGCGACCTGGCAACGGCTGGCTGGCTTCTGGCCCACACCACTGACCGGCTGCCCCCACACCTGATCGCCCGCCACACCATGCTCGAAGATCTGTTGCAGCGCCAACTGGCCAATCCGGCGCGCGAGGCATTTTCAGCGCTCGATCAAGCCATACGTCAAGGCGACTTTGAACCTGAGCTGGCCCTGGCGTTATTGATCGAACAGCCTCTGGCCGAACTTCAGGGCCTGGAAAGCGCCCATGGCCACCGCCCGGAAATGTTGCCGTGGCTTGACCTGGTCGTCAGCGCCAGGGGGGCGCTGCTTGATCCGGCGGCGCTGGAAACGGCCCTGGGCGAGTGGCAGCAACGCCACCCGAACACGGGCTACGAGGCCGAAGAGGCCCTGAACTGGCTGACCAGTTGGGCGCAAACACGAGCGCGACCGATGCGGCTCAGCGTGGTCTTGCCCGGTCGCCCGGGTTTGGCGCCGGTCAGTGCGGCGTTGCGCGATGGCCTCATGGCCGCCTGGCTGGAACAGGCGCCGGATCAGAGGCCGGAGTTGACCTTTTTATACATCGACGATGAGCCCGACGCGGTCGTGTCGGCCTGGTTCGAGGCTCGGGAAGCCGGTGCCGATTTCATGCTCGGACCGCTTGAGCGCGAACAGGTCGATACCTTGCTATCGCTGCCCGATCCCACCCTGCCTGTGCTGATGCTCAACCACCCGTCAGACCCGGCCAGTTTCGACGGAGTCGCCGGTCCGATCCACGCGATTGGCCTGCTACCGGAAGAAGAGGCCGAACTGGCGGCGGTCCATGCCCTGGTTCAGGGTCACCGACGGGCTCTGGTGCTGTACCAGGATTCCGACTGGGGTCGACGGGTCGCACCGGCCTTTGCCAACACGTTTGAGCTGGGCGGCGGTCAGGTTGTTGGCCGCGGCGCCTACTCTACCGGCCAGGTCGACCATAGTGCCCTGCTGGAGTCTTTGCTGGAGTTGGACCGGTCGGCACAACGGGCCCGGCGACTTGCGCAAGTCCTCAATCAGAGCATTGAAAGCGAGCCCCACCGGCGAACTGACGTTGACCTGATCTTCCTCGGTTCTCGCGCCGAGGACGGGCGCCAGGTCCGACCACAGTTACGCTTTTTCGGTGCTGGCGACGTGCCGGTGCTGGCCACCTCGCAGATCGTCGCCGGTCGACCCGACCCCCGGCGCGACGAAGATCTCGACGGCATTGTTCTGCCGCTGTCACCGTGGTTTCTGGATCACACCCCGCAGGGCCAGCAGCGGCGCCAGGCTGAGCGGGTCTACTCGCACCTCGACAACCCGGCACTGTCACGATTGCATGCGCTCGGCTTCGATGCCATGGCGCTGGTCCCCTGGCTGGATCTGATGCGCAATGACCCCGACCTTTACCTGGCCGGATTGTCGGGACGTTTGCGGCTGCCCGACGGGCGTCTGATTGAGCGCGACCTGCCGTTTGTTCGCCTGGTCAACGGACGGGCGGTGCCGGTGCAGTGACCACCCTGCGTGGTCAACTTGGCCAGGCGGGCGAGCGCGACGCCGAGGCCTTTCTCTTGAAGCATGAACTGCGCCTGATTGAAC
>JBGTEC010000067.1:0-18435 GCA_041747995.1 Wenzhouxiangella sp. | reverse complement strand
CCTCAACCCCTACTGGACCGATGATGGCGTGTCGCGCGGTTTCTTCCTAAGATTCAGCGAATTCAACACCTTGGGGGGCCGCAGCTCCGCCCTTGCCGAGTTTTCCAGCAGCGAGGCGGCCGGCGGGGTGAATTTCGGCTTCCCGGTGACCGAGCTCAGTTTTATGCGTTTTGGCGCTGCGGCACAGCAGGCGGACATCAATCTCGGGCTGAGCCAGGCGCCTCCGCCTGATGACCCTGATGGGCCACCCATCATTGTGATGCCAGCCACTCGACCACTGGGCATTGCTCTGGATCTGGATGGTGACGGCATCCTCTCATCCAGTGAGCGGCGCGTCACCACTTTCCGCCTCAGCACGACCTGGGCGCGCGACAGCCGCAACCATTTTCTCAATCCGACACGCGGCTCGATCAATCGCTTCAATGCCGAGGTCGCCCTTCCCGGCAGCACGCGAGAGTTCTACAAGCTCAGCTACCAATTCCGGAACTACTGGCCTGTCGGCCGGCGGATGGCCTTTTCCGTGCGCAGCGATGTCGCCTATGGCGATGCCTTCGACAATCACGACCGTCGCATCCGAGACGCGGGAGGCGAGGAAATCGAGCCCGAATTCGGTCTCACAAACCGCTCCTGTCTGCTTGAAGAAGTTGTCACCATTGATCGGGGCCTGCCCTTCTATGAACATTGGTTTGGTGGTGGCGTCGCCGATGTGCGCGGATTTGACGACAACTCGCTCGGACCCAAGGATCAGTTCTGCCGTTCCATCGGGGGTGCGCTCAAAGTCGTCGGCGGCGTGGAACTGGCATTCCCGATCCCGTTTATCGAAGCATCCGGTACTCGCCTGGCCTGGTTTGTTGACGTAGGCAACGTCTACCAGGACATTGATGCCTTCGACGCCAACTTGTTGCGCGCCTCCACTGGGGTCTCGATGACTTGGCAAGCACCGGTCGGCCCGATTATCATCAGTCTTTCGCAACCGCTCAGAAAGAAAGACGGCGACGATACACAGTTTCTGCAGTTCACTTTTGGATCGGTTTTTTGATTCTTTAAATATGGTTTAGGGCAGTCATGCTGAAAGTTGCTTCGCTGAAGCACCAAGCCCGACCCGACGGCCTACGTGGTCGCTTCGGGCCGGCCTGCCTGATGATCGGGTCGCTTTGCCTTGCAAGCCTGGGATTTGCCGAAAGCGTCGGCACACGCATTGGCTATGTCGACATGAAGCGTCTGTTTGACAGTGCACCCCAGGTTGTGGCTGCCCGGGAAGCACTGGACCACGAGTTCCGCCCCCGCAACGAGGCCTTGCTGGCCGACGAGGTTCGCCTGGAAAATATGCATCGCTCTCTTGCTGCCGAAGCACGCGAGCTTGACGCCGAAGCCCGTTTCGACATGGAGCGCGAAGCCCGGAACCTGAGCCGGTCCATCGACCGACGTCGTGAAGACCTGAGCGAAGAACTGAGGTTTCGAACCAATGCCGAGAAAAAGGCCCTGGAGGAGACCATCGAAGTGGCGGTGCAGCAGGTTGCCGAAGAGGGAGGTTACGCGCTGGTGCTGACCAGTCCGGTAGCCTACGCCTCCGCATCAATCGACATCACGGACCTGATACTCGATTGGCTGGAAAACGACTTTCCGGCGCCTCAACGCGGTCAACGTTGAAGGATCGACATTGAGCCAGTCCGGCATCGAAGCCATTGAACTTGCCGACCTCGCAGAACGCTTTGCGCTAAAGCTGCGCGGCGCACCGCAGCACCGGATCTCCGGGCTGGCGACCCTCGCCAACGCCGGACCAGATCAGCTGAGTTTCCTGGCTAATCCCGCCTATACCCGTTACCTGGCCGAATGCCGTGCCGGGGCGGTGATCCTGGCTGACAACCAAGCAGAGTATTTTTCCGGCAATTGCCTCATCAGCACCAATCCCTACGCTGACTGGGCACGGGTGGCGGCCTTTTTGCACCCTGCGCCCGCTCAGCCGCCCGGCGTCCATCCCAGCGCAAGCATCGGCTCCGACGTTACCCTGGCCGCCAGTGCGACCGTCGCGGCACACGTCAGTATCGGACAGGGCTGCCACATCGGCGAACGCGCCATCATCGGGCCGGGTTGCGTAATCGAAGACGGGGCAAGAATTAGCGATGATTGCCGTCTCGTGGCCCGGGTTTTCATTGGCCGGGCGTGTCATTTGGGCCAGCGCGTCATCGTGCACCCAGGCGTGGTGATCGGCGCCGACGGTTTTGGACTTGCCCTCGACCAGGGGCGCTGGGTCAAGGTGCCCCAGCTTGGCCGGGTGATGATTGGCGACGACTGTGAATTGGGGGCCAACTCCACCATTGATCGGGGCGCCATCGACGATACCGTTCTCGATGAGGACGTTCGTCTGGATAATCAGGTCCAGATCGCCCACAATGTGCGCATTGGCGCGCACACGGCGATCGCCGGATGCGTCGGTATCGCCGGCTCGACCACCATCGGCCGTTATTGCATGATCGCCGGGGCAACCGGCATTGCCGGCCACCTGACGCTTTGCGACAAGGTCATCATCACGGCCATGAGCACCGTCTTGCGCTCCATCGACGAACCAGGGGAATATGGCTCGGGCATTCCAGTCCGGCCCCATGGACAGTGGAAGCGCATCGTGGCGCGGCTCGGCCAGCTTGACGACTGGGCCCGACGGCTGCGCCGGACCGAAAAGAACAACCAAACATCAGGAAACCAGGAATGAGCGAACAGGCTGCGGTCAACATTGAAGGCATTCTCGAACTCTTACCGCACCGCTACCCGTTTTTGCTGGTGGATCGGGTGCTTGAATATCATCTGGATGATCCGCCACGCATCACGGCGTTGAAGAATGTTACCGTGAATGAACCCTGTTTCCAGGGACACTTCCCTGGTCATCCGGTCATGCCAGGCGTGCTCATTCTGGAAGCCATGGCCCAGGCTGCCGGCTGCCTGGCACATCTGGCGCGTCAGGCGCTCGGCAGCGAGAGTCAGCTTTACTACCTGGTCAAGATCGACAAGGCGCGTTTCACCCGCATTGTGATCCCTGGCGATCAATTGATCTTCGAAGTCCAGCAGAAACGGCTGATGCGCGGCATGGGGCTATACCAGGCCACGGCCACGGTCGATGGCAAAGCGGTCTCCAGCGCCGAGTTGCTGTGCGCGGCCCGCCCCAGCCAGGACGCATGATTCACCCAAGCGCCCTGATCGAAGAAGGCGCACGGATCGCTCCGGACGTCAGCATCGGTCCCTTTTCGGTGATCGGCAGCGAGGTTGAGATCGGACCAGGTTGCAGAATCGGCTCACACGTGGTGTTGACCGGACAAACCCGGCTGGGCCGCGGCAACCGGATATTCCAGTTCGCATCGATCGGCGAAGAGCCGCAGGACAAGAAGTACAGCGGCGAGGCAACATCCCTGGAGATCGGTGACAACAATACCATCCGCGAATATGTCACGATAAACCGCGGCACGGGCGATGGCGGTGGCGTCACGCGCCTGGGCGATGACAACTGGCTGATGGCCTATTGCCATGTTGCCCACGATTGCCAGGTCGGCTCCCACAACATCATGGCCAACGGCGCCACGCTGGCCGGACATGTCGTGGTGGGCAATTATGTCATTTTCGCAGGCTATTCCGGCGCCCACCAATTCTGCCGTATCGGCGATCATGCCTTTCTGGGCATGTACGGTGGTGTGAGCCAGGATGTGCCGGCCTACGTGATCGTATCCGGCCAGCCGCCTCGACCACGCGGGGTCAATTCCGAGGGGCTGAAGCGGCGCGGTTTCACCCCGGAGCAGGTCCGCAATATTCGTGAAGCCTATCGCGTGATTTATCGCAGCGGCCTCAAGCGCACGGAAGCCTTGGACGAACTGTCAAGCCGCCTGCCGCAGCAACCGGAACTGAAGATCATGATCGATTCAGCCCAGGCCAGTCAGCGCGGCCTGCTGCGCTAACCGAACACGCAGCCGGTGCCAGTCATCCAACCAACGCGCCTCGTTCTGAGTGCCGGCGAAGCCTCGGGCGACCAGATCGGGGCCGACCTGGCTCGTGCGCTCAAGCAACTGCGACCGGATATCGAACTGGCCGGCCTGGCGGGCCCCCGGATGCTGGCCGAAGGCGTGGTGCCATGGTATGGACTGGATTCTCTCAACGTGATGGGCCTGACCGAAGTCATCTCCCACTTGCCACGTCTGTTTCGACTGAGACACCAGTTCCTGCAACGCATGATTGACTGGCAGGCGAATGCCTTCGTTGGTATCGATGCCCCCGACTTCAATATCGGTCTGGCCAACAAGGCACGCCGTCAGGGCATCGGTGCGATTCACTACGTTTCGCCTACGGTCTGGGCCTGGCGAGCGCGCCGGATCAAGAAGATCGCCGGTTCACTGGACCTGCTGCTCACCCTGTTTCCGTTTGAAGCCGGGATCTACCAGCCTCACGGTCTGGACACCCGCTTTGTCGGCCACCCATTGGCCCGCCAGTTGACAGACGCGCCTGATCGCGCCAGCGCACGTGTAGCGCTCGGATTGAACAACCGGGAAACCGTGATCGCGCTGTTGCCTGGCAGTCGCGACGGTGAGCTGGGCCGGCACGCCCGGCTGATTGGCCAGACCGCACTGCGGCTGCGGCAACAGCGACCTGAAGCGAGATTGCTGATTCTGCTTGCAGAGGCAGATCACGAAGCCCGCTTGCGTGCAGGTAGCGCGTCTCTACTGGACGATGCTGGCGTCGAGATCCTTGTCGACAGGACGCGTACCGGCTTGCGCGCAGCTGACCTGGCCATCGCCGCCTCAGGCACAGTCACCCTGGAAGCCTTCCTTCTGGAATGCCCACTGGTCGTTTTTTACCGCCTTGCGCCAGCAACTTACTGGATCGCTCGTGGACTGCGCCTGGTCAGAAGTCAGTCCATTTCGTTACCAAATATCCTTGCCGGGCACCGATTGGTACCGGAACGCCTCCAGCATCATGCAACGGCGGAACGCCTGGCCAGGGACGCTCAGGACTGGCTCGATCAACCGCAACGAATCGCCGCCTATTGCCAGGCTGCGTCAATTTGCAGTGAGCAACTGGCCATGGATTCAGGTCAGATTGCCGCGCGCGCAATCCTGGAGCGAATCGGGAAATGATTGACGCAGTCGCCGGATTGATTGCCGGGGTGGACGAGGCTGGGCGTGGGCCGATGGCCGGTCCCGTGGTTGCCGCGGCTGTCATTCTTGATCCGAATCGCCCGATCGCGGGCCTGGCCGATTCCAAGAAGCTCACCCCGCAACGACGCGAACAATTGACCGTGCTTATTTTCGAGCGGGCATTGGCCGTCGGGGTCGCTCGCGTGGAGGCGGTGACCATCGACCGGATCAACATACTCCAGGCGACCATGCAGGCCATGAGCCAGGCCGTCATGAGCCTCAACCCGGTACCTGTTCTGGTGCGGGTCGATGGCAACCGCGCCCCGGACATTGCCATACCCGTACAGACCATCGTCGGCGGCGATGCCATCGATGACGCCATCAGCGCCGCCAGCATCATTGCCAAGACGCACCGCGACGCCATTATGGTCGAGTTGCATCAGCAATACCCTGTTTACGGTTTCGATCAGCACAAGGGCTATTGCACGCCGGGCCATCTGGAAGCGCTTGAGCGCCACGGCCCCTGCCCTGCCCACCGTGAAAGCTTCCGCCCCGTCTTGCAGCACCTTCTCTTCTAGGGAGCCTCTGAATAACTCTGCACAGACTTGATTGGCGTTTTTAGCCGGCTTTTCTCTCATGGAACAAAAAAAGCAGGTTTACCACGGAGGCACAGAGAACACAGAGGAAAAACAGTAGGAACTAATTGAATTATAAGAAAAATAATTCTTTTAACCTCTGTGACCTCTGTGCCTCTGTGGTGAAATTTTTTTGTTCTTTTCGCGACAGCGGGCCCGGCTACGGGGTTGGAGACTCCGTGGTGAAATTTCTTTTTTCCTTTCGCAACAGCGGGTTCGGGGACGAACGCGGACGCTTTGCGCGGACCCGACCCGAGATCAACCAGCGACGGCATTCAGCCATTGTTTTCGATCCATTCGGTGATCATCTGGCCGGTAATCGGCCCGATCCAGGTATGAACCATCTCGCCGGCAGCATTGACCAGGAAGGTCGTCGGTAGTGCGCGCGGGGCGCCGAGCGCCTGTGGCGGGTTGTAAACGTCGACCATGAGAATGGGATAGCTCGCGGGGTAATCGACCAGGAAACGCTCGAAATCCTCGACATCGGTGTCCTCGAAAGCCAGGCCAAGCACGGTGATGTCATCCCGACTGTCGTGCAAGCTGGACAGGTCGGGAATCTCCTTTCGACACGGTGCGCACCAGGTCGCCCAGTAATTGACAACCACCCAATCACCCCGATAGTCACTTAGGCTGTGATCCTGGCCATCCAGACCGGGAAGCTGGAACTCCATTTCAGCGAGCGCGGACGCTGCCATCAGAAGGACGATTGCCAGACCGAGCGGCAAGCCGCGCGCCAAACCAAGCCACTTTTTCATGTCTTTTCCTTGAGTGAGCAATCAAACGTCAACAGAGACTTGATCGAACATTGCATGACAGCGCCGGCCTGCGAATCCACCGGGCTGAGTTCATTGTACAACGCCCGGTCCCAGTGACTTTCCACAGGCAATTGCGGCAATTCTCCAATGGGAAGTATGAACTGACCGGCACGATAGAGTTCCATTAAGGTGATTTCGGCCAGATCGGCCGATAACAGCCAGTCGCCTTCATGGTCACACTGAATAAATCCTGCCTCCTCGAAATGTTTCAGCAGTCGCCGCAGCTGGATATCCGTCGCTGCCGGTTCCCGCCTTTGCAACTCGGCAATCGACAGCGACTTGCCGCGGCGCTGCATTTGCCAGAAATGTCCGAGCAGACGCAGGGCCAGAAACAGTTCCTGGCGCTTGGGCCAATGCCAATCGGCCCCCTCGTAGTTGAACGTCGTCAGCGCCGCCGACAGGCTCGCTCCCAGTAACACGACAACCCAGGACAGGTAAATCCAGACCAGGAAAATCGGCACAGTCGCAAGGGCGCCGTACAGGCGCTCGTAGGTCGGGAAGTTGGAAACATAAAAAACGAAACCTCGGCTGGCCAGCTCGAACAAAACCGCCGACAGCGCGGCACCGATCAGCGCATGATGCCATCGGACACGTCGATTCGGCACGATCATGAACAGCAGGGTGAAGCCGGCCAGCGCAACAAGGAGCGGCATGAAGTTGATCAGGCCCACGACCGCGCCTTCGGCCAGGTCGGTGGAAAAGAATGGGATCGCTGCCAGGTACGAAGTCAGTGCCAGGCTGGCTCCCATCAGCATCGGCCCAAGGGTCAGGGCGGCCCAGTAGATCAGGAGGCGATTGAGCGGACTTCGCTCGGCGCTCACGCGCCAGATTCGGTTGAGGCTCTTCTCTATGGTCGCCATCAACACGATCGAAGTGACGATCAGGAAGATGGTTCCGGCACCGGTCAGCCCCGCGGTGCGCCCGACGAACTCCTGCAGGTATTCCCGGATCTGATCGCCCGCGGCCGGCACGAAATTGGCAAAGATATACTCTTCGACCTCTACCGCCCAGCGATCAAAGACCGGGAAGGCCGACACCACGCCGAACATGACGGCCATTAACGGCACCAGTGCCAGCAAGGTGGTGTAACTGAGAGCGGCGGCGGCTTCGAAGCTGCGATCCGCCCGAAAGTGCTCCCACAGGTGATCAAGGAAGCTCCGGACCCGGTGCCGGTCAAATCGACGGGAAAATGACTTGAGAACAGGTCTCGCCGCTCTCTGGAAGTTAAACTTGAGCCGCGCCCCGCCTTTTTCCAAACTGGACTTGTTCATGACTGTAACCATTTACCACAACCCACGCTGTTCCAAGAGTCGCCAGACACTGGCCCTGATCCGCGACCGTGGTATCGAGCCTGAGATCATTGAATATCTGAAGCAGCCACCGGACGCCGAACAACTCAAGCGTACCATTGCCATGCTTGGCATCACAGCCCATGAACTGGTGCGCAGACACGAACCCGAGTACAGCGAGCAGAATCTGGACGAGGCAAGCAGCGAGCAGCGCCTGATAGAAGCCATGGTCAGGCAGCCGCGATTGATTGAGCGACCCATCGTTGTCGTGGGTGACCAGGCCCGCATTGGACGGCCGCCTGAAAACGTGGAAGCCATTTTGCCATGACCCATATCCTCGTGCTAGTGCATTCGGTGCACGGCAATACGCTGGCAATGGGTCGCGAGGTCGCCCGCGGCGTCGAACAGGTCAAGGGGTGTCAGGCCCGATTGCGCGCGGTTGCACCTGTGACCTCGGCCATCGATCCCAGGACCGTGCACCCGCACGAGCAGGGCCCTGCCCTGGTCGGACCTGAAGACCTGGTCGAGTGCGATGGGCTGATACTCGGCAGCCCGACCCGGTTCGGCAATATGGCTTCGGCCGTCAAGCACTTCCTTGATGGCACCGGGAGCGAGTGGTTTTCCGGCACTTTGGCGGGCAAAGCGGCAGGCGTATTCACATCCACCTCCACGCTGCACGGAGGCCAGGAAGCCACCCTGCTGAGCATGATGGTTCCTCTGCTTCATCACGGCATGATCCTGGTCGGCCTGCCCTACACCGAACCCTTGCTGAGCAGCACCAAAAGCGGCGGCACGCCCTATGGCGCCAGCCATCTCGCCGGTCCGGACAGCGACCGGGCAGTCGATGAGGATGAACGCAAGCTGTGTCGAGCCCTGGGTCGACGAGTCGCCGAAACCGCGTGCAAGCTGGCCCAATGAGAAGAATCGAGCTGAGTTGGTGTCGTTGGTCCCTGCTGGGACTGTTGATCCTGCAGCCGCTATGGTTCGGTTGGCTGCAGCAACCTGCGCATCTTCCTGTTCTGCTGGTGGTGGCCGCCGCCCTGGCTCCCCTGCTGCTCGCTTTGCCGGGGGTATGGAAACTCCGTGTCCGACCGCTGGTGATCGCCGGATTTATCCTGCTGCTCTATTTTTCCTTCGGCGTCATGGAAGCCTGGGCCAACCCCGGCGCGCGGGTCCCGGCTCTGCTGCAAGTCGCACTGATCATTGTGTACTTCGTGGCTCTGCCAACGGTTCGACGATCGCCGGCCGGTGCCGGCTGACCCGGAGCAGGGTCTGGAGCTGCTCCAGCCCGTAATCCAGCTCTGGTGCCGCATGGCCGGATTCGCGCAGGACCACCGGCAGTGACAGCCATGATGCGCGCAAGCGCACCAGGCGTTCCCGCCCCAGCGCCGGAACCTGGGCCATTGGCACACCAGCGTCGCGCAACTGCCGGACACGGTCGCGCGTCAGCAAGCCGGAATCCCCGACCAGCAACGCGCGCATGTCATCTTCATGGCGCAAAACGCGCGGATAGTGGATTTCAAGTACGCGTCTTGTCAGTGCGGTGTATTCCACGATTTCGCGCATGGCGGCAGTCAACGCATCGTCCTCGGTCGATGCCAGCGTACTGAGCATGCGGCCAGAAAGCTGGCGTTCCCGGCGGCTGCTGAGCGCGCCCAGCTGGGCCTGGACGGCCAGCGCCAGACTTTCGCCATCTTCCTGTTCGAGCAGCTCCACCCGTCCACCGGTGACAAACCAGTCTCGCCATTCGGCACCGCGATCCCAATTGGCGGCCAGTTCAGCCTCGGCGGTGGTTGGTGTGGAGGTGAAATAAGTCAGGCGGTTGGGCACCAGACCGGGTCGACCTTCCGGCAGGCGACTCGCGATCGGGTCGCCTGCAAGGTTCTTGGGGCAGTCGAGCGCCAGCATCTCCGGGCCTGCCGAAGCAAACAGGTAATGGCTGGTCTCGACGGCTGTCAAGCGTTGGCGAAAAACCGTGCTGGCTTCGTTGTCGGCAATAAAGGCACCCACCAGGTCAAAACTCAGGCGACCATGGTAATTGGCAACCCTGTCGTCGCCATAGCGAGCCGGACGAGCCTCCCGATCAACCCAGCGCACATCCTTGTAACAGAGTTTCAGCTCGCCCATCCGAAGTTGGTCGGCGAGCAGATAGGCATTTGGAAACAGACCCAGTAGGGCCCGGCTGACCGGCAACTCGATTCGCGTTCCACAGGTTTCGGCACCCGGGCACGGGATGACCATCAAGGTTTCCGGCCGGTAGTTCGTGACCTGATCAGGGCCACTGTCGAGATCGATATCTGCACCGGGTCGGGTTACGTCCGCATAGAACTGCGCACTCGCCTCCTCCAGTGCGCTCGCCAGAGCTGAATGGCTGCGCTCGTTGTGATCAAGCAGGCGCTGGATCGGGTCACGGCGTTCACTACCCATCCCCGTCATGCAGTCAATCCAGGCAGCGCGCTCGGTTTGCATCCCCATGGCCAAATCGGCGATGTCTTCGATCTCATCCTGCCAGCGCGGTGAGCCGAAAAAGACTGGTCGCTGGTGTATCCATTGTTCCAGGTAGCGCATCAGCAAAGACCACTCAAGCACGTTGATCCAGCGGGTTGGCGTACAAGTCGTCAGAAGGCGCCAGTTCAGATGACCATCGAGATAACTGGCCCGCTGCCAGCTGACCAGCCCCATCTCGCGACGAAGAAATTGGGCCGCGAACGGTCCTGACCCGCCGGTCAACTCTTCGCTATCGAGCCCGTCGCCAAGCAGCCTCATCACGCGCCCCAAACAGGCCTCGAAAACCTCTCGCGGGACGGGGCCAATCATCAATGGATCCGCGTTGCACAGGCTGATGGCGCGACGAATCTCATCCCGAACCGGTTGATCAAGATAAAACGACGCATCAGGTATCAACAGAACCAGGCGGGCATAAGCATCGGCCAACTCGGAAATGGCCATGGCCACACTATGCTCTTCGGCCGCCAGGTACCCGGCCGCATCCTGCATCAGGGCGAGCACGACCGGCAGGTCCGTATCCAGCTGTCGCAGTTGCTGGGAATCGGTATCGGCAAACCGAACCAATTGATCCTGAAAGGTTGCAGCAAGACTGGCTGGCTGTTCGCTTGCTGCCAATCGGATCAGGCCATAAAACACCTGCCACACCGCGGTGAGCCTCTCGTTGCGCGACCAGGCGAGCCTGGCCTCGTCCAGCGACAAGCCCGCAATCAGCGGGTCGTGCTCGGATTGGTTTGCGACGTCGGCCAGGGCCAGCACACGTGCCGCCTGACTTTCGGCGTGGGCAGCCGCCGGAGAGTCCGCGGACTCAACCACGATATCAAGCAGCGGTTGCCAGTGGTCCCTGATGTCATCGCTCACCTGCTCGATACCCTGGTCGGCCAGGCGCTGAGCCAGGTTCTGCCAGAGCACGGGCGCCTGGAGCGCGGCCACCGGATAAAGCCGGGCCAGGCGTCCTGCGGACTCCACGCTCATATAGAGATCCGAGGTGTATTCCAGTGACGGCAGTAGACGTGCATCGACGCTGGACGTGGGATGATTCATCGCATGTACCAGCCAGGCAAAGCCGCCGTCAATGGCCGGCGCCCAGCGCGGTGAAACATGGTCAGCCAGACGATCCAGGGTCATGACTCTCGAATCGAGTCGCTGACGCCATTGCTGCAGATCGCCGTCGGACTGCTCAAGGACAGCGGCCAATGCAAGCGTGCGTCGACGCGCCGGCTCGGCAGTAGACGGGTGCCAGTGCAGGGCCACAATTTCGGAGACCAGTTCGCGGTCCAGTGCGGCTGCCGGAGCGGCGACTACCGACAGCCCGGGCGCAAGAACAAGGGCAACAAGGATGACGGTGAGAAAAGCGTTTTTCATGGCCGCTATACTACTGTACCCCAGCAATCATTGCGCTCATGGAAGGCACTTGAAAAAACTGAAAATTCTCACCACCGGCGGCACGATCGACAAGATCTACTACGACGACAAATCCGACTACCAGATTGGTCAACCGGAGATCAACCGTATTCTCACCGCCATGAATGTTGGCTTTGAATGGGAGATCCATGCCTTGCTGCGCAAGGATTCATTGCATTTGAACAACGATGACCGCCGTCTGATTCGCGATACGATCATGGCCAGCGAGGAGCAGCATTTCCTGATCACTCATGGCACCGACACCATGGTCGAAACCGCCGCCGCACTGGGAGAGGTCGGTGATCGCGTGATTGTCATGACCGGCGCCCTGAATCCCGCCCGGTTCATCGATTCTGACGCTGTATTCAACATCGGTTGTGCCGTAGGCGCCGTCCAGGTTCTCCAGCCCGGCATCTGGATCGCCATGAACGGATGCATCTGGGATCCGAAAAAAGTGCGGAAGAACCGCGCGGCCAATCGGTTTGAGGCGGTGGGGAGTGAAAATAGGTGAAAGGTGAAAGGCTCCCACTTGTCTTTCGCTTTGCAGCTTTTCCCTTAAACTATCCTTTTCCTACCCCGAGTACCCCCATGGCCCGAGAAACCCCGCTCTACCACGCCCATCTTGCCACTGGCGGAAAGATGGTTGAATTCGCTGGCTGGTCCTTGCCCATCAACTACGGATCGCAAATGGATGAGCATCATGCTGTGCGCCGGGGCGCAGGCATGTTCGATGTTTCTCACATGACGGTGGTCGATATCCAGGGCAACGATGCGCTCGCCTACCTGCGGCGACTGCTGGCCAACGATGTGGCTCGGTTGAATACTGCAGGACAGGCTTTGTATGGCTGCATGCTCAACGATGAGGGTGGGGTGATTGATGACTTGATCACCTACTTTGTCGACGAGCGCTTTTTTCGCACGATCGTCAACGCTGCCACCCGCGACGCCGACCTGGCGTGGATGCGGCGTCAGGCCGATGGCTTTGACGTGGAGATCACGGAGCGCGATGATCTGGCCATGATCGCCGTTCAGGGCCCCCAGGCACGAGGCAAGGTGATAGACCTCTTGGCAGCCCGGTCGGCCGGCGACCTGAAACCCTTCCATGCCACCACCCATGGCGACTACTTTATAGCCCGTACGGGGTATACCGGTGAAGATGGCTTCGAGGTGCTGATGCCCGCCGCCCTGGCCACGGAATTCTGGAGTGGCCTGGCAGACGCGGGCGTTCAACCCTGCGGGCTTGGCGCGCGCGACAGCCTGCGCCTGGAAGCCGGTTTGAACCTGTATGGCCAGGACATGGATACCACCACGACCCCACTGGAGTCGAACCTCGGCTGGACGGTGGCCTTCGAGCCCGAAGAACGAGACTTCATTGGGCGCGCGGCGCTGGAGCGACAAAAAGCAGACGGCGTGACCCGCAAGTTCGTCGGGCTGGTGCTGGGCCGCGGCGCCATTCCGCGTACCGATGCGCCGGTCTACACCCCGAACGGCGAAGGCCGCATCACCAGCGGTATATTTGGCCCCACCATCGAATGCCCAGTCGCCCTGGCACGCATCCCGACAGGTGATTTCAGCGAAGTCGAGGTTGAACTGCGCGGCAGACGACTCAAGGCCAGGGTTGTAAAGCCGCCGTTCGTCCGCAACGGAAAAGTGATGATTGGATAGCCTTCAACCTTTCACCTTTCACCTTTTTACCTTTCACCTACTCCGAAAAAGTCCCGCGCGCAAGCCGTGGTTTCTTCGGCCAGGCGCGGTGGCGACACACCGCGGCAGGCCGCTACCGTGCCGGCGATCCAGGGCAACCACTGTGGTTCGTTGCGGTGGGTGCGGGCCTTCGGGCGGAGATTGCGGGGTTTCAGGTAAGGCGAATCAGTTTCGATCATCAGGCGATCAGACGGAATTTCGCTGACAAATTCCTTCAGGTGATGACCGCGACGCTCGTCGCAGATCCATCCGGTGATGCCGATGTGGCAATCGAGCGCCAGGTAATCGAGCATCGCCTCGCGGGTATCGGTAAAGCAGTGGACCACTGCCCGGCTCAGGTGGGGCCGAAACTCGCGCAGGATGGCGACGAAGTCCTCGTGCGCATCGCGCTGGTGCAGAAAGACCGGCTTGCCACAGGCCACGGCCAGTTCCAGCTGGCGCTCGAAGGCCTTGCGCTGGGCAGAACGCGGCGAGAGGTCGCGGAAGTAGTCCAGACCACACTCGCCCACGGCCACCACGCGGTCCTCGCGGTGCAATTCAGCCAGCACGCTGGCTGTATCACTGGTGAAATCCGAGGCCAGGTGCGGATGCACGCCGGCCGTGGCGTAGAGCACACCAGGCCAATCAGTGGCCAACTGACTGGCCTTCACGCTGCCGGCTTCCGATGCCCCGGTGACGACCATCTGGACCACCCCCTGGGCCCGGGCGTTGGCGATGACCTCCGCCCTGTCCCGGTCAAAGCTTTCGTGGGTGAGGTTGCACCCGATATCGATCAGTTCCATTATTCTGCGTCGCGCGCGGGACATGAAGCCCCGGGCACTGCCGGGGCTTTTAAAGAGGCGTTATGGAATCAGGCGGTGCAGGCGGCCTGTTGCAGGGTCGCCAGACGGTGGGCCTGCATTTTCAGGCGGTACTCCAGTTCCTTGTAGCGGGTGCGCAATTCGGTCTTGCGCCAGCGATCCCGCAGGGCATCTGCGCCAGCCTGAACCCGTTCGGACTGCACCGCCTGCCACTGGGCAACGGTCTCCTTGAACTGCTGGTACTCGCGTTCCATTGCTTCGCGCCAGGTATGGGCCGACTCGTCGGTCTCCGACAGGGATTCACGCAACTGACGAAACTGCATCTGCAGGCGGGCACGCTGGATCTTGAACTTCGGCGTGCGCTTCAATTCGTAAGCCAGGCCCACCCAGGAACTGGCGGCGATCAGCCACTTGCCCGGATCAAACTGCCACCAGCGCAGGCCGTTACGGTAGTCGGCCTGGAAGGCGTGATGGAAGTTGTGGTAGCCCTCACCCCAGGTCAACAGCGCGATGACACCATTGTCGCGGGCGGTGTTGTCTTCGCTGTAAGTGCGCCTGCCCCAGGTATGGGCCAGCGAGTTGATGAAGAAGGTGCAGTGCTGGGAAAAGGCGATGCGGAATGCGCCGGCGAGCAGAATCATACCCAGCACCTCACCGACCATGAATCCGAGCAGCGCTGGAATACCGAGGTTGAAGGTCCAGACCAGGGTCCAGTAATGCTTGTGCTGAAACCGCAGGATCGGGTCTTTCTGCAAATCCTTGACCTGATCGAAGTCGACCTTGCTGGTCGGCCAGTCGCGGATCATCCAGCCGATATGGGCGTGCCAGAAACCGGTCTTGATCGAGTGCGGATCTTCGTTGACGTCATCGACATGGCGATGATGGATGCGATGCCGCGCGCACCAGACCAGAACCGAGTTCTGCAACGAGAAGGTCCCGAAGATGGCGAAGAACACGCGCAGCGGCCAGGCCGCCTTGTAGGTGCGGTGCGACCACAGGCGGTGGTAGCCGGCAGTGATCGACAACCCGCTCAGGACCAGCAGGATGCCACAGGCCAGCCAGGCCAGGCCGCTGAATCCGACAAGGACGCCATAGACCGGGGCAATGACCAGCCCCAGAATATTGATGGCGATAAAGAAGATCAGGTTCGATTTGACAATCGGTGGTTTGCGTTCAGACATAAGTCACACTTGGGTTGACGGAGGCCGTAGCCACTTGGAGTCAGTCACGGCCGAAAAGTTTGGCAAGCTCATCGTTTTCTGCTTACCCAGCTTACTTGAATATGGTGATCGACAGCGGATAAGGCCAGATCTCACCTTCAGAGGCCTTGATGGCGCCGATGATCGGAAACACGATGGATAGTATAACCACTGCGAACAGGGTCAAAAACCCCACAAAGATGGTCATCAGAATAATGCTGACAACAGTATAGATCACGGCGCTGATCATCCAGTTGAAGACGATGTGGCCGTGGGGGATGATGCCCGGCAGCGTGTCTTTCTTCAGTACGTAAATGATGATCGGCACGATGAGGCCGGCCATGGGGACCACCAGGCCGGACAGCAGTGACAGGTGCAAGATCATCGCCCACGTTCTGGTTTCCTTCTCCGGGTCGACTGGAGCGATCGGGTCATGTTGATTTTCCATGTTGGTTTCCCTCTTTAGAAATCCGTTAACGGCGCTGGGTTTCAGTCGCCACACTGATCGACGTGATGCCGACGATATTGGCCGCGTCCAGCACCCGGACCAGTGAATTGGTATCCGAATCCGGGTGTGCCGCGACGATCAGCGGCGAGCGCGGGTTCTGCGCCCGCTCCCGCTCCAGGTTGGCGCGCACAGCCTCGGCCTCGACCCGACGGTTATTGATTGTGATCATGCTGATCTGGTCGATCCGTACCAGGATGGGCAAGTCATCGGTCGGGTCCACGACTTCGGGTTCGGCCTGGGTTGGACGCGAAATGTCCAGCCCCTGCTCGCGAACGAACGAGGTGGTGACGATAAAAAAGATGAGCATGATGAAAACAATATCCAGCATCGGCGTGATATTGATTTCGGTCTCATCGTCAGGGCGATGTCGCTTGCGCATACTCGTTTATTGCTTCCGGATCAGTTCCTCAGAATACAGTAGCCGGCGATTATTCGGCAACTACAGGGGATCTCATTGCTCGTCTAATTTCTTTTTGAGGGGCCGCCGCCAGCCTGGGATTGTGCGCTGCCGGGCTCTGGCAACGGTCAGGCTGTCGGCCGGTGCGTTCTGGCTGATCACGCTTCCCGCGCCGATGGTTGCCCGATCACTGATATCGACCGGCGCGACCAGGGCAGTATTTGAGCCAATAAAGGCATCGGCGCCAATGGTGGTGCGGTGCTTGTTGACGCCATCGTAGTTGCAGGTGATGGTGCCGGCGCCCAGGTTGGCCCTCGGGCCGATTTCGGCGTCACCCACGTAGCTCAGGTGACTGGCTTTTGACCCCGCAGCGAACGATGCGTTCTTGGTTTCGACAAAATTGCCGATTTTCACATCTTTGGCCAGAACCGTGCCCGGCCGCAGCCGGGCGAATGGACCAATGGTGCAGGCGCCAGTTGTCCTTGTCCCTTCCAGCACGCAATAGGGCTCGAGTCGAGTTCCGGCGGCCAATTCGCAGTCGGTCAGCACACAGCCCGGTCCGATGCTCACCCCATCGCCGAGTTGGATCCGGCCGTTTAGCACAACACCGGCATCAATCAACACATCGCGGCTGCAACGCACCTGTCCACGCACCTGAACCGAATCGGGGTCCGGCAGGGTCGCTCCCTGTTCAAACAACGCCTGACGGGCCCGGCTCTGGTAGATCTGCTCGAGATCGGCCAATTGGGCGCGATCATTGGCGCCCAACAGCTCATCGGCCTGATCGGCAATCACCGCATCGACCCGGCGTCCGCCAGTGGCTGCAATGCCAATACAATCGGTCAGGTAATACTCCCGCTGGCTGTTGTCGGCGCCGACCTGAGTCAACCAGTCGGTAAAGTCGCCAGCGCGGGCAAACATGACGCCACTGTTGACCTCATTGATTTCGCGCTCGGCCTCGCTCGCATCCTTTTGCTCACGAATGGCGCTCACGCTGCCGTCCTGATCGCGCACGATTCGACCGTAGCCGGCCGGGTCGTCGGCGATGAAACTGAGCACAGCCAGGTCGGCGTCGGTTCCGATTAGCTGATCCAGGGTCCGGGCCCGAACCAGCGGCATGTCCCCCGGCAGGATCAGAACCCGGGCATCGGACTCAACCTGAACAAGTGCCTGCTGAGCGGCATGTCCGGTGCCTAAGCGCTCGGCTTGCAACACCCAGTCGATATCGGACGCGGCCAGGGCCTGACGAACCTGGTCAGCACCGAAGCCAACAACGACCCGGATTTGGTCCGGCCTCAGGCTTCGGACAGTATCGAGCAAATGCGCCAGCATCGGCCGCCCCCCGATCGGCTGCAACACCTTCGGCTTCGACGAATTCATGCGTTTGCCTTCGCCAGCGGCCAGGATGATCACTTCCAGCATGGGCATACCTTTGCAATGCAGGTCCTAAGCAGATGTCAGTATAACGGGCACATCCGCCGATCCCACCAGCAATGAGCAGCTAGGGAGAGCCTTAACAACTCAGCGCGGGCGCAACGAGTCTCTCATCAAATAAACGTCCGGGTTCAATGTAGGAGCGGACCTCTGGTCGCGATCCCACCCTTGATCGCGGTCAGAGGGCCGCTCCTACAATTGTTTGCTCCACGACAGCGGGTCCCGAAGCGGACTCGGAGACCTTGCGGGAGTCTCCGGCTCGGCGACGGCGATTTTGGGGTTTATCGGCACTTACGGCGTGTTGATTGGTCCTGGAATCAGAGAACAGCCACCCGAAACACCGACGCTGCCGGTATTGTTACTGCCTAGCTGTGCTGCGCAGTCGGCACTGCCGGCCGGGTTGTCGACCAATTCAAGCGTAGATGTGCTGGTCTCGATCAATGTAATGTAGCCAGTAGTGAAGTCGAACGATGATCCACCAGGTACGGTATTGCCGCGCACATCCGAACGCACCGTATTGCAAACGGTGGCGCAGTTCGACTGCACCATGATCGCGGCCAGCGGGAAATCCGAAGAGCCCGGGGTGAAGCCCAGATTGACGTGGTCAATGTTGTTGTTGGTCACTGTCACG